>NZ_JAEACF010000002.1 GCF_016401385.1 Fictibacillus halophilus
AGAAGAAATGCTTCTTCTCTTATTATCCGGTATTAGCCCCGGTTTCCCGGAGTTATCCCCGTCTTACAGGCAGATTACCCACGTGTTACTCACCCGTCCGCCGCTAAATCAGAGGAGCAAGCTCCTCATCATTCGCTCGACTTGCATGTATTAGGCACGCCGCCAGCGTTCATCCTGAGCCAGGATCAAACTCTCCATAAAAGTGTTTGTCTTGCTCGATTTTAAAACTGACGGAATTAATTCTTAATTCCTTACCTATTTCTTTTGTTCAGTTTTCAAAGAACTGTGTGTTTCGTGTGTCGCTCGTTTTGGCGACTTTATTAGTATATCATCTTAAAAACAAGATGTCAACCTGTTTTTTTATCGTGTTTCCCGACTGCAACATTGTTTCTGTGTGTCGCAGCGACAAGAAATAATATAGCACGATATAGATAAACAGGTCAACACCTTTTTAGAAAAAAGTTTATTCTTTTATTGAGTAGTAACGATGATACAGATTTTTGCTCTTGGTTTCCCGCTTGATAGCCTTTATATAACCTTTGTCTTTTAAGTGTGTAAGAATCATAGGAAGATCGATCGCATAGTCTTGAACCTCATCATGTTCCATTAATTCATGATATGCCCATTCATCTTTCTCTTTGATAATACCCAACAGATGATGGGCACCTAATTTAGTTTTAGAAGAAAGAGAAAACTCTGATGCTAATAATAGAAGTTCAATTCTTTTATCAATCGTCTCTTCTCCAGTTACAAGCTCTTCATACAACTTAAAGATTTCAGGCTGAATCATCTTCACCTGGTTCCAAACTGTAACTTCTGGATAGTATCCATGTTCAATAACAGATAAACGAGCTAGATGATGAAGAGCATGCATGATGTTGTTGAATGCATCTAAATAATGGCCGGAGTGGAAAAGTTCTTTTCCGTCGTTATAACGGCGGAGTAGTTTTGCAAACTCAAGACCAATCTTATGTGTTCTCTCTTCAGCCGGAAACTCGTGAAGTCGGTCCCTCAATCTCGTTATGTACTCATTTCTATTAAATAGAACTTTCCCGTTCATCACCCAATCAACCGCTCTTTTGTTTGTACCGAGCATCAACCAAGAATTAAGCAATTGTTCAGTCACAATGTGAAGCGCAGCTGAAGTTGTCTCAAACTCATAGTGTTTAATCATCAAAGGCTGATCAGATTCTTTAACTATAATAAGAAGTATTGAATCAAAGTGATCCGTGCCAGGGCTGAATGGTTTATTTTTTTCAACAAAAAGCACTCCTAATGTGTTTTCGTTGCTTGCTCTCTCTTGATACAGCGGGCGTAAAATATCTTCCATGAAGGTCATCTCCCATTTTAACAAAATCCTGTTTGTTACTTTCAACATCAAATAAAGAAATCCTTTTTCTTTTCCTAAGAGTTCATATGTTATACTAATGAACGGAGGAGGGACAGGTATGATAAAGTATACGAGCAAAATCAATAAAATACGTACGTTCGCGTTAAGCCTTGTGTTTATAGGTATTATCATCATGTATGCAGGCCTGTTTTTCAAGACAAGTTTTGTCGTTATGTCTATTTTTATGGTGATTGGGTTTATCGCAACGATCGCCAGTGCTGGTGTTTACTTTTGGATTGGTATGATATCTACTCAGGCTGTGCAGGTTGTCTGTCCAAACTGTGGAAAAGTAACGAAAGTACTAGGTCGTGTAGATGCATGCATGTCATGTAACCAGCCACTTACGATGGATAAGGGTCTTGAGGGCGAAGAATTCGATGAAAAATACAACTCTAAACGCCAAATGCGCAAAGAGAATAGATAAAGCTGACTTACCGTAATGGAAAGTCAGCTTTTTTTTAATGTTTTCTTTTGCAATCCGGGCATACTCCGTAAATTTCCATACGGTGTCGTCCTACATCAAAACCTGTTACAGATTCTGCTAGACTCTCGACCTCATCTAAACCGGGATAATGAAAATCCACTATCTTTCCGCATGAATCACAGATGATATGGTAGTGATCAGTCGTCACACAATCAAATCGGCTTGATGAATCCCCATAAGTCAGTTCTTTTACAAGACCCGCTTCTTTAAATACTCTAAGGTTATTGTAGACTGTTGCTACACTCATATTTGGAAATTTCCCCTCCAGCGCTTTGTAAATCTCATCAGCAGTCGGATGGGACATTGATTGGATAAGATGCTCTAAGATAGCATGACGCTGAGGTGTAATCCGTACACCTACTGATTTTAAGTTGTCGATTGCCGCATTTATCTTAGCGCTTGACATCGTCATGCACCCCATTTCTTTAAGAATTCTTACTTTATAATCGTTATAATTAGTCTACTGCTTATCTACAGGTTTTGTCAATTGAAGTGTATGTATGCAGTACTCAATCATGAATGATCTTCGTGTAGAACTGGTTCATTCACTTTCATTTGTTCATTTACATAACGTGCAGCAACAAATAGAAAATCAGAGAGTCTGTTTAGATAAGACAATACAAGTGGATTCACACCTTCAATTTCTACAGCAATACGTTCTGCTCGCCTCGCGATCGTTCGTGCGGTATGGAGTGCACTAGCAGATGGAGATCCTCCAGGAAGTATGAACTGCTTTAAAGGTTTCAGTCCAACCTGCCATTGATCAATCGTCTCTTCAAGAAATGAGATATCTTCTTCTTTTAATTTCCATGCTACTTCCTTACCCGCTGGAGTCGCTAGCTCAGCTCCAACATGAAACAAAACAGTCTGCACTTTTTGCATTACAGTCGTTGCATTTTCTGCCCATTTTTCCTTAGGAAACAAGCTTACGCCAAATCCAATCATACTATTCGCTTCATCACATGTGCCATACGCGTCTACGCGCACATCGTTTTTAGACACCCGTTCACCAAAAATTAAGGATGTTGTTCCTTTATCTCCAGTTTTTGTGTAGATTTTCATATTAATACCCCCGGTCATATGGAATGATATTGATCATATCTTTACGGTTATCATTTCTATATAGAGTTAGATTATCACAAAAGATCTCGATCGCTCTTTCTTGGTACTGAGGTGAAATCCCTGAAAGATGCGGTGTAACCGTTACGTTCTTCATGTCCCATAATGGGCTTTCTTCTGCTAATGGCTCTTTTTCAAACACATCTAGAACTGCGTGGCCAATCCGCTCTTCACGCAGCACACGAATCAGCTCTTTTTCATCTACCGTTTTCCCTCTACCAATATTAATGAACACCGCGTGCTGTTTCATTTCAGAAAACGCACTCTCTCCGACGAAATGATACGTTTGTGGTGTCGATGGGAGAACATTCACGATAAAATCACTTTCTGCGTACAGAGTGGAGATTCCTTCTTTATCCACGATCACATCACAGTTTTCCGCCGGATGACCACTTCTATTAAATCCGATGGTTTTCATGTTAAAAGCTTTCGCGAGTCTTGCTATCTCGCATCCAATTGAACCTGTTCCTAGTATACCAAGCGTCTTTCCTGAGATCTCAGTCATCGGCACTTTTCGATCCCACGTGTGCTGTTTTTGATTTTCTAAAAGCAGACTTGCTTTGCGTGAAACTTGCAGCATCATGGAAAGCGTATATTCCGCCATAGGTGTTTTGTGGATACCTCTTGCGTTCGTAATCAAAATATCTTGTTTTTCTAAAGCTTCAAAAGGCATTTTATCAAGACCAGCTGAAATGACCATGATCCATTTTAGTTCTTTTGCTTCAGCAACCAACTCATCAGTCAGGTCTTCTCCATAGGATACTAAGACTTCAGCTTGTTTAAGATACGTCTTAGCTTCTTTCATGTTGTTGTAAAAATGAAATTCTTCATTCGGAAACCGTTTCTTTAGCTCGTCCTTTATCTCATCTCGTAATCGTGCACTTGAAAGAATCATAAGAAACACCTTCTTTTCATGGAATAGAAAAAGCGGGACGTGCTCCCCGCTTTTTAAGTTGTTGCTGTTTTGTTTGGGTTGTTTACTAATGGAATTACTTTGAGTCTGTTTGTTCTCTATCTTCATGGAAATTGATTGGAGTGAAAGGTGCGAGACTCCTGGGGGATCAGCGGGACAGGTGAGACTCCTAATAGTGCAGAGCACTAGGAGGCTCACCGCACGCCCCCCGGAAAGCGAGCAACCTGTAACGGAAATCAACAACCCTCATAGAGCAACAAAGCTATCCAAAACAGATCTTACTTAAGGTTCTCTGGATTAAGACCTTGAAGTTCTGGCAGAACGAACAAACCGTCTTTTCTAATTAATACATCATCAAAGTAGATTTCCCCGCCGCCATACTCTGGACGCTGAATCAATACCATATCCCAGTGGATGCCTGATTCGTTTCCGTTGTATGCATCTTGATACGCTCTTCCAGGCGTGAAGTGAATGCTGCCGCCAATCTTTTCATCGAATAAGATATCTCCCATTGGATGTTGGATCAAAGGATTTACACCGATCGCAAATTCCCCAACATAACGAGCACCTTCATCTGTATTAAAGATTTCGTTTAATTTTTCGGTGTTGTCTGAAGTGGCTTCAACGATTTTTCCATCTTTGAAAGTAAGTTTTACGTTGTTAAACGTTGTACCGTGATAAGGACAAGGTGTGTTATATGTAATGGTTCCATTCACACTGTCTTTTACTGGTGCCGTAAATACTTCTCCGTCAGGAATGTTATTTTCACCTGCACACATTACAGCAGGAATTCCTTTTATTGAGAACGTTAAATCAGTTCCCGGAGCTGTGATGCGTACTTTATCTGTTTTTTCCATTAAAGCATGAAGTGGTTTTTGTGCTTCAGCCATCGCCTTATAATCCACGTTACACACATCAAGTACAAAATCTGTGAACTTTTCTAAGCTCATTTTAGCCATTTGTGCGAGACCTGTAGTTGGGTAGTTTAATAATACCCATTGACGGTCATTGATGATCATGTTTTGAACAGGCTTATTGATTTCTGCTTTCATTTGGAAGATCTCACTTGGAACTTCCGAGAACTCTGCATCATTGTTTTTACATTGAATCGAGATATACGCATCGATATCTTCAATGCGTGCAAGATCCCATTTCAATTGTGCCTCAGAGTGTTCTCTCGAAGAACCCATCATTAACGCACGTGAAATCTCTTCATCCGCAAGTTGAACGTAAGGAAAAGCTCCTAGTTTATATGTTTCTTGAACGAGCTCTTTTACGAGTGGCTTCCCTGCTAAGAATGAAGTAATAAGTACTTTTTGCCCTTTTTCAACCTTAAGTGAATGAGTCAGCAATGTTTTTGCCAACGTTGTTAAACGTTCATCTCTCATTATGTATAACCCCCGAAATTATCTGTTATAAAATTCACACTATTTCATTTTATCACGCATAAGCCATCATGCCTATTTATTAAGAAGGAAAAGCATAGTCTATCAGTCTCTGTTGCATACTAGTTGGCGTGGAGGTGAATGAATTCATGAACGTATCACGTGCTCAACAGATCATTGAGTCGGAAAAAGAGATCATAGTGCTTCATAACGGAACCCCTGTATGGCTTCAATCTGTTGATGAAAACAATCAAACTGCTAGAGCTTACACAAGAGAACAACCCGATCAAGAGATGGACATTCCTGTTACAGAACTTCAGGAGAGCTGAACCTTGAATTAAAAGTAAAAAAGCCCCGATTTCTCGAGGGCTTTTTTCTATACTAAGTTTTCTTGAATAAACCGCAATGCTTCTTCTACGTGATCTTTCACTTTCACTTTTCGATATTCTTTCGCGATGTTTCCTTCTCCATCGATAATAAACGTAGAGCGTTCGATCCCCATGTATTCTTTACCGAAATTCTTTTTCAGTTTCCACACATCGTAAAGCTCAGCCACTTTATGCTCTTCATCAGCTAAAAGGATGAACGGCAGACCATGCTTCTCAATAAATTTGTCATGTCGAGCTAATGGGTCAGGACTTACGCCTAGAATTACGGTATTTTGTTTCTTAAAGTCTTCGTGACGATCTCTGAAATCACATGCTTGCGTGGTACAGCCTGGCGTCATATCTTTTGGATAAAAGTAGAGAACTACATTTTTTCCTTTAAAATCTTTTAATGTAACTTCTTCTCCATTACTTGCCGGCAATTTAAAATCTGGCGCTTTGCTTCCTGTTTCTATTGTCATCGCATTGAGACCTCCTTAAAGATTCATCTTCCTTAAGGGTAGCCTATTTCGTTATTTTTCAACAACTATTTTGCTGTTCTGTTATGGTGAACAACAGAAGATAGTACGAAAGCAATCGGGAGCAAGTACCCGATCAATGCTTGAAGAGCGGCTATCCACCTTCCTGCTCCAACAGGTACGATGTCTCCATAACCTACGGACAGAATCGTCGTGCTACTGAAATAGATACATGCTTCTATAAAAGAGAAAAAGTCACTCTGATTCAATTCTAGTTTGATGACGGGATAGCCCATTAAAGAGATAAGGGCATAAATGAGTCCGAATCCCGAGATGATTGTTCCGTACACGATGAACAAAATCAGCAGATGACTTGCTGGCATCAGATGTTCTTTAATTCCAGGATGTTTAAAGAGCATCCATATACTACGGATAATGAGACTAGCCGTTGTTATGATCAAGATTACTAAAACAGCATTTTCCATTCTGTCCACCTCTCTTTATCTTATGAAAAAAAGGGATTGAATAGGACAGCCTTATGATTAAAAAAGACAGTCTGCTTTTTCACAGACTGTCTTTCCGATTTATTATTTTGCTTGGTTTACTGAAACGACTTCTGTTAATTCTTTTAACTGGATGGTTAATTCACGCACACGCGTTTGTGCCAATTCATCAACGAGTACGTTGCCTTCATCAAAATTAACGGGATCTGCAATAAATTGATCGGGCAGTACTAAGCTATATACGCCACGAAGCACAGTGCGAAGGTTGGTCAATGCGTTCATTCCGCCTTTCCCGCCTCCTGCAGCAACAGCAATTGCTGACGGTTTATTCTTGAAATGTTTTCCTCCTAAGAAATCAAGGGCATTTTTCAAAGCACCACTTATTCCACTGTGATACTCTGGGCTCGTTACAAAAAATCCATCTGCTTGTTCAGCATACTCAGCTAATTTTTTTACCGCATCATTCTGAGCTGTCGTAGCATCTCCTGTAAATAGAGGTAACTTATCGATTCCTACATCAAAATACAACACTTCAACATTCATCTGTTTCAACGTTTCAGCAGCGAACTGCGCAATTCCTCTTGTTCTTGATTCTGCTGTCGGACTTCCTGCGATTACCATGATTTTCATATGTATTTCCTCATTTCTGGATGCATTATTTAGTATGTTCCTATTTTACAAGATTCCAATCGTTATATATAGCATAAGGAATTACGAGATCATAAACAGGTCTTAAGTCCGGGTGAACATTTTAGACGAAAAAAGAAGTGAATTCCTACATACCAGGACCCACTTCTTGAAAGACGTTCAACATCATAAATGACTAGTTACCAGCGCCTCTATACTTTGTTACTCCAACGTTCCATAACGTTACAGCGATTAAGAAAAACACGAGTCCAACAACTGGCGTTAAGAAGGCATACGTATACCACTCTTCACGTTCTAAGAAATAGGAAGATGGATATACACCGACAAACGCGAATGGAAGGATCCACGTTAACACATACTTGATTACTTTGTTGTAAATATCAACAGGATATCTTCCGTAGTTTCCAATGTTGTACATCATAGGCATAATATCTGTTCTGGAATCAGACCAAAAACCAATCGTGGCAAGTGAGATGAATATTCCTGCATATACGAGCGCACCGCCTATAACTAACAAGATAAAAATAAACGGATCGTACCAGCTCATCTCTAGACCAAGCTTATCACCTGCATAGAACATCACAACTAATCCTGTCACTACACCGAAAAGTGATTCTAACTCCATCCGTTCAAGCACGATTTGAAAAAGACTATGAACAGGTCTTGTTAAGATACGGTCCATCTCGCCTTTTACAATATATCTGTCTGTAAAATCCCAAATGTTAAAGAATGAAGCAAAGATCGAGAATGGAACCAAGAAGAATCCGTAAATGAAGATCATCTCATCCTTACTCCATCCTGCCAGTAAATTTGTATGTCCGAAAACGACTAGGATGAAAACGAGATTAACCGCTTGAAACAATAGATCTGAAAAAATTTCGACTACCATATCCGCACGATACGTAAGTCTTGTTTTTAAATATTGTCCGACGTATTGAAAAAAGATTGAAATGTACTCCATCTGCTATTAACCCCCTTGAACCACAAGCTGACGCTTCGCCAAAATCCAAAGACCATACACGGGAATGATCAAGAGCAGCGACCATATCGCTTGATTGAGAAGGGCTTCATAGATTTGTGAGCCTTTGAACCCTTCCGTAAAAATCATACTCGGGATATAGCTGATGCCTTGGAAAGGCAAGTAGCTCATCACGTTCTGAGCCCACATCGGATAGAAACTGAGCGGTAAGATAAGTCCTGAAAATAAGTCGATCACAACACGTTTTGCACGAATCAAGCCATCATTGTTAAATAAGAAGAAAGTGGCAATTCCAGCTAATAGATTGATCTGTGTGTTGATAATAAAACTAAACGTAATCGATAGGAAGAATAACAACCATGTACTAGCATTCGTTGAGAGTTCAATAGGAAACACGAGCGCTACGATAATCATGCCAGGAACAGAGAAGAATAAAAGTCTAAAGATCCCCTCACCCAATCCTTGCATCATCTTCATGTTTAAATACGGATAAGGACGAACCATCTCAACAGCCACTTTTCCTTCTTTGATCTCCATCGCAATCTCTCGGTCGATGTTGTTAAAGTAAAAGGCTCGAGCCATCCACGCAACAGCAATATACGTTGTCATCTGTGTGATAGACAGACCTTGAATGTTTTCTTTCCCACCATAAATGGCACTCCACAAAAAGTAATACGCACCAATATTGATGCTGTAAATGAGTATTCCGCTGTAATAGTTCGTTCGGTATGCGAGCATCATTAGGAAACGGATGCGAATCATCTCGATATACTTACCCATGACGAACAGCACCTTCAACATAAATATTTCGGATGATCTCTTCTGTTGAGATCTCGAGAATCTTCAAATCAGCAATCTTTTTAGCCGCAGTAACTTTTCCGATCACACCTGAGATGACAGTTTCTTCGGCTTCAACAGATGCCACCCAAACAAGATCACTTTCGCCTTTTTCCCAAACCACGAGATGTTCTTGCGTAAGATGCTGCAACTCTTCCAACGTCGCTTCTTCACTAAACTGAAACTGAATCTGTTTTCCTTCTGCCCAATTTTCACGAAGCTCTTTTAGTGGTCCATCATAGATGATTTTTCCTTCATCGAGCATAACCACTCGTTCACAAAGCGCTTCTATATCAGAAAGGTCATGCGTTGTTAAAAGAATCGTCGTACCGTACTTCTCATTAATTCTCTTTAAAAACTCACGAATCTTTAGTTTTACTAATACATCAAGTCCGATTGTCGGCTCGTCTAGAAAGAGCAGCGGTGGATTATGAATAAGGGCTGCAGCTAATTCACAGCGCATACGTTGTCCGAGTGAAAGCTTTCGAACAGGCTTATCAAGCAACGGCCCAATATCAAGCGTCTCGATTACGTCTTTCATATGTTCTTCGTACTGCTGATCCGGAACATTGTAGATTTTCTTCAATAATCTAAATGACTCTTGAACCGCTATATCCCACCATAACTGCGACCTTTGTCCAAAGACGACACCGATCGTTTTTACGAACTTCTCCCGCTCTTTATGTGGATTCATGCCGTTGACGACAATCTTTCCGTCAGTAGGTGTGAGTATACCTGTCAGCATTTTGATGGAAGTCGATTTACCAGCACCGTTTTCACCAATATAACCTACCATCTCTCCTTTTTTTATCGTAAAAGAGATATCGTCTACTGCTGTCTTAATCGTATAGTTTCGTGTAAAAAGATCACGAAATGCCCCCTTCAGACCTGATCGGCTGGAGAAGGATTTAAACTCTTTTTTTAAACCTTGTACATCTATAACGTTCTGCATAAGAATGCCTCCGTAAAATATAGGTATTAGACTCTTTTTGTAAGATGCTGCTTGACGTTTGAAGCATCTTTCTTCAATGACAAGTTGATTGGAGCGCAAGGTGCGAGACTCCTGCGGGACAGGCGGGCAGGTGAGACACTTAAGAGTGAAACGTTCAAATGTGGCTCACCGCCTGCCCCGCGGAAAGCAAGCATCCTGGAGCGGAAATCAACTACTTTCAAGAGCAACAATTTTGCCAATTTCATGCAAGAGAAACTCAAGGCACTCGAATAGTTTACTCCAATCCCATTCATAAACTCAAATAGTTGAGACTGCTTTCGACTGTTTTGTCATAGATTCCCACCCCTGTCCCTCACGCGTATTCATGCTACAATATGAATTGAACTTAACTGACGTATCGTTTACAGGAGGTATTTATAGATGAAACACACGAAATCTGAAGCTCTATATGATGAAGCGCTTCTACATATTGTTGGCGGTGTAAACAGTCCGTCACGTTCTTTTAAAGCGGTTGGCGGTGGTGCACCTGTTTTTATGGAACGCGCACAAGGTGCATACTTTTGGGATGAAGACGGCAATCGTTACATCGATTATCTAGCTGCTTATGGTCCTATTATTACCGGACATGCTCATCCTCATATCACAAAGGCGATTGTGAAAGCCGCAGAAAACGGTGTTCTCTATGGAACCCCTACTTCTCTTGAAGTTAAATTCGCGAAGATGTTAAAAGAAGCGATGCCTGCTATGGATAAAGTTCGTTTCGTAAACTCTGGAACAGAGGCGGTCATGACAACAATCCGCGTTGCCCGTGCTTACACTGGCCGCGATAAAATCATCAAGTTCGCTGGCTGCTATCACGGTCATTCCGATTTAGTTTTAGTCGCAGCTGGCTCTGGTCCTTCGACACTAGGTACCCCTGACTCAGCTGGTGTACCGAAATCTATCGCACAAGAAGTGATCACTGTTCCATTTAATGATGTTGACGCCTATCGTGCGGCGATGGATAAATGGGGTGATCAGATCGCTGCTGTTTTAGTAGAGCCGATCGTTGGAAACTTTGGAATCGTTAAGCCGAAAGAAGGCTTTTTACAAGCTGTTAACGACATTACCCATGAGCATGGCGCTCTTGTGATCTATGATGAAGTCATTACCGCTTTCCGTTTCATGTATGGAGGGGCACAAGATCTTCTAGGTGTAAAACCTGACATGACAGCCCTCGGAAAGATTATTGGCGGAGGTCTGCCGATTGGCGCATACGGCGGTAAGCAAGAGATCATGGAAAAAGTAGCACCGCTCGGGCCAGCGTACCAAGCAGGGACGATGGCAGGAAACCCAGCATCGATCTCAGCAGGTATCGCATGTTTAGAAGTTTTAAAGCAAGAAGGCGTTTACGAGGAAATGGACCGCTTAGGTGCGATTCTTGAAAAAGGTTTGCTTGAACAAGCTGAAAAACATGCTGTTTCCGTAACGATTAACCGCTTGAAAGGTGCTTTGACGCTTTATTTTTCAGATGAAAAGATTGAGAACTATGTACAAGCAGAAGCGACAGATGGTGAGATCTTCGGAAGATACTTCAAACATATGCTTCATGAAGGAATTAATCTCGCTCCATCTAAATATGAAGCGATGTTCTTAACTACCGCACATACGGAAGAAGACGTTCAAGCTACGATCGAAGCGGCCGGAAGAGCATTCAGCTCTCTGTAGGTTTTATAGGTAAGTGGAAAGAATCCGTCAACGCACGGATTCTTTTTTTAGTTTAAGGGAAAACCTGTAATAGAGGATATTTGTTTTTCATAAGGTATATAGGTCTGGTACTATTCACAATTTGTTAACAGATATTTACTTGATTAAAAGGACGAAACAGTTTATAGTGTTTGAGATTATTAACATTCTTTATGAGAAAGGAATTATCGCAGTTATGAAACTAGGAGCCCGAATGATTAAAACGGGTTTAGCCATTTCTTTATCGATCTACTTAGCGATGTTGTTTCAATTGGATCAGCCAGCCTTTGCCGCGATTGCCGCGACATTTGCGATTCAACCATCCATCTATAGATCGTATCAAACCATTTTAGAACAAGTTCAAGGTAACGTGGTTGGTGCCATTTTTGCTATTATTTTTGTAATCTTATTAGGCAATAACCCATTTGTTATCGGATTCGTTGTCGTACTTGTCATTGCAGCAAACTTAAAAATAAAGATTGAGAAAACGATCCCGCTATCCATCGTTACTGTGATCGTGATCATGGAAAGCCATACGGAGAACTTTATCGGTTTTGCGATCGACCGTTTCTTATTAATCATGCTCGGTGTATTATCAGCGTTTTTAGTTAACCTGGTATTCGTGCCGCCTAGATACGAAACGAAACTGTATTATAAAATTTCCGATCACACGGACGAAATCATAAAATGGATCCGCATGATTACCCGTCATGCTACAGAACATAGCGCCATGAAAGAAGATCTGACCCATCTAAAGGAAAATCGCTTTAAGATGGATCAATATTACTTATTGTATAAAGAAGAACGAACCTATTTCAGAAGCAATAAGTACACCAAAACACGTAAACTGGTTCTTTACCGCCAGATGATACAAACGACAAACAAAGCACTAGAACTGTTGAAGAGTCTTCACCGACATGAAAACGAACTGAACAACATGCCGGAACCTCTTCAAGAACTGATCCAATTAAAGCTCGATGGCTTGACCAACTTCCATGAACAGATGCTGTTAAAATATACAGACAAAATCCGTGCGCAGCACACGCTGGATATGGATGAGGCCATCAACAAAAAAGCACTCATGACGTGTATCATGAGCTATTACAAAAACCCAGAGAACGAAGAGTGGATCGAGCTGTTCCCCGTTTTCGCTCTGATCATAGATTACGCGGACCAATTGGAACACTTGAACACCCTGGTAGAAAGCTTTAAGAACTTCCACCAGGAAGATAGCGAGGTTCAGTTGGATCAGCGGTTAGAAGACTAATATTATGTATTGGAAGCCAGCCCTTTTTGAGGGTTGGTTTTTTTGTGCGTGTGGGTATCATTTTGTTGTTTAAACCAGTCTGTGGCTGGACATTACTTGTACGTCTATGTCGAAATATGTCTAGGATTGTAGACTCGTGGATAAACCTCGAAAACTTTAGGATTCAAGGATAAAACTCGTGGATTAAACACTGTTTCTTGTGGATTCATAGGCGAAATTTGTGGATTGAACTGGTTTTCAATGCGATATTAGGTATCTTGCTCTTTGAACCGAACGTAATCATGCGGCAAAATGGAGTTCCAATATCCTTACAAAAATAGTAGGAGGCGCTTCATTTGAAAAAAGAAAGAAAAGCACCCATCTTTATTACTAAATTATCTAAATTGGTTAAGAGAATTCCACCTAATCATTTTAAGAAACAAGAATTTCAGGATTTGTTGCGGAACCATTCATCCGGCTTTAAAGGCGAGCAGTCACTGGAATACTTTTATCGTTATCTGCCTAAGGATATTCTTTACTTACATGGTCTTCGAATATTAGATGATGAATATTTTTTTCAAATGGACACTCTTCTCATTACTCCAAGTTTCATTACAATCCTCGAAATCAAATATATGGCTGGCCATCTTTATTTTGAAGACCAATTCTTTCAATTCATTCGAACTCATGCAGGAAAAGAAGAGGCATTCCCAAATCCGATTGACCAAGTTTCTCGCCAAAAAATTCATCTTACTAGGGTATTAGAACAACACAAAATGAATTTCTTACCTATTGAGACACTTGTGGTCATGACACATCCTGCAGCAATTATTGAAGCGGCACCAGGTTATAAAAAAGCTAATGAGATAGTCATTAAGAGTTCAAGTTTACAACACAAGTACGAAAGTCTAATACAGAAATATACAGAAATTAAACTTACTCAAAAACAAGTAAAAAAACTAGCAAGACTTCTCCTGAAATTAAGCTCATTGTACGATCCAGATATTTGTGAGCTTTTCCAAGTAAATAAGAATGAACTCTCCAAAGGGGTTTTTTGTCCAACTTGTCCTCACTCTATCATGAATTACACTTGGGGGAAATGGCACTGTGCTACTTGTAATACTTCTTCAAAAACTGCCCACATTGAAGCTCTTCAAGATTACGCACTATTAATATCAAATCACATATCAAATTATGAGTTTGCATGGTATTTAAATTTACAATCGAGCAGCCAAGCCTACCACCTTCTTCGTTCGTTAAATCTACCCTCAACTGGTACAAATCGATCAAGACTCTATAACCTAGAACCTCTCCTAGAAAAAACCACATAAAAAAAGAAGCTTAGCCAAAGCTAAGCCTCCTTACATACAATTAATCTCTAACTCTTCATCCGCGGATCTAATGCATCACGCAAGCCGTCGCCCATCAGGTTGAATCCGAGTACCGTCAGCATGATCGCCAAACCTGGGAACAAAACGGTCCAAGGCGCTTGAATGATAAAGTCTTTTGAATCCGCAAGCATCTTACCCCACTCAGGAGTTGGCGGTTGAGCCCCCATACCTAAGAATCCAAGTGCAGCTGCTTCGATGATCGCTGTTGCAATGGCAAGCGTTCCTTGAACGATGATTGGAGCAAGACTGTTCGGTAGGATGTGATGGATCAGAATCCTGAAGTCGCTCATTCCGATCGCTCGAGCTGCTGTAATGTATTCTTCTTCTTTTACACTAAGCACTCTTGATCGCAGCAAGCGTCCGAACGTTGGGATATTGATAATCGCAATTGCGATCAACGCATTTTTTAATGATGGCCCAAGTACAGATACTACCGCAATGGCAAGCAAGATACTTGGAAACGCCAACAAAATATCAAAAATGCGTGATATGATGCCGTCTATCCATCTTCCATAATACCCTGCGATAATACCAAGCAAAGAACCTACGATTACCGATCCAGCTACTGAGAAAAAACCTACCCATAGCGACACGCGAGCTCCATGGATGATACGGCTTAATATATCACGACCGAATTCATCCGTTCCAAACCAATGTTCAGCAGATGGTGCGATATGTTTATCTCTCAGCTCACCTTCACTGATACCATAAGGTGCGATCAGGTCCGCGAATATGGCAATCACAATAAATACTGAGACGATTGATAAACCGACAAGAGCGATCTTATTCTTTTTGAAGCTTCTCCAAGCATCTTTCCAAGGAGAGATTACTTTGTCTTCCACCGGTTCCACAGGCATATGCTGTGGCTGCGGAACTACGGGAGGTGTTGATCTTGTGAGTTCTGACATTCTAATCCCTCCTACTTGAATTTAATTCTCGGGTCAATTGCTGCGTACAGCAAATCAACGAGTAGATTGATTAATACGAAAATCGTTGCGACGACTAAGATGCCAGATTGGATAACCGGATAATCACGATACGAGATCGCATCATAAATATATGTACCAATGCCTGGCCATCCGAAAATCGTTTCAGTCAGAATCGCACCACCCAAAAGCAGTCCCGTCTGAAGACCGATAACGGTTACTACTGGAATTAACGCATTTTTTAATGAATGCTTGTATACGACCCAGAACATTTTCATCCCTTTTGCACGAGCCGTTCGGATGTAGTCTGAACGCATTACTTCAAGCATGCTTGATCGCGTCATACGAGCGATGATCGCCATCGGAATCGTAGCTAGTGCAACTCCTGGCAAGATGAGATGTTTCACTACCTCAGCAAACTGATCCATTCTTCCTTGAATCAATGTGTCGATCAAATACAGATGTGTGATCGGATCAACCGGAACACGAATGTTGTCGCGACCCGTAGTCGGCAATAGATCAAAGTGAATGGAGAATACATATTGCTCCATCAATCCGAGCCAGAAGATCGGCATAGAAACACCAACTAACGCAAGAACCATAGCCGTATAATCGAACCAAGAGTTTTGGAACCATGCGGAAATGATACCTGCATTAACTCCGATTACAATCGCAATTACCATTGCTACAAAAGCTAATTCCATCGTTGCGGCTAAATATGGCCAAACTTCTTGTGCAATCGGCACGTTTGTTTTTAATGAAACACCAAGGTCTCCTGTAAAAAGGCCTGTTAAGTAATCAATAAATTGCGTATACCACGGTTGGTCTAACCCAAGTCGCTTCGTTAAAGATGCAACAGCTTCCTTTGTGGCCTGTTGCCCTAAAATTAATTGTGCTGGATTACCCGGGATAGCGCGAATCATCATGAACACGATAAATGTCATCCCTAAGAGTACGGGAACTAGCGTTGCTAACCGTCTGATCGTATAGGCAAACATAGGGTCACCTCTTTCTTAAGAAGAATTACAAGTATGTTAGGTTACGAGCTGTTATTCTTGAAAGGCGTTGCTTTCCACTCCAGGATGCTCGCTTTCCGGGGGGGCGTGCGGTGAGCCTCTTAGCGCTAGGCGCTGGTAAGAGTCTCACCTGTCCCGCTGATCCCCCAGGAGTCTCGCACCTTACTTTTCAATCAACGTATTAAAGGGGTTATGAAAGACTACCTTCTAGAGAATCATTTTCCAAAAAAAGAGGAGCAGGCTATTTTAGGCCATACTCCCCGCCATACATTATTCGAAAGATACGTCCGCGAAAGATTGAGAACCTGTAGGATGTGGAACGAATCCTTTAATCTTGCTTGCTCCAGCTAGTTGAGGCTTAGAGTGAACAAGAGGTACCCATGGAGCATCTTCATGGATGATAACTTGTGCTTGTTTGTAAAGCTCTTCACGTTTCGCTTCGTCAGCCGTTGTTTGAGCTTCAACTAAAAGCTTATGAACATCTTCGTTCGCATAACGAGCGTAGTTGTTAGAGTCGATCGTGTCTTTGTCAAGAAGCGTATAAAGGAAGTTATCCGCATCTCCATTGTCACCCGTCCAACCTAACATGAACATTGGCGCTTCACCTTTTTGAACTTTCTCAAGGTAAGTACCCCACTCAAATGTAACGATGTTCGCTTTAATATTCACTTTTGCAAGTTTCGCTTGAATCGCTTCAGCTACTTTTTGACCGTTTGGCATGTATGGACGTGCTACAGGCATTGCCCAAAGATCCATTTCAAATCCTTTTTCCATACCTGCTTTAGCTAAAAGTTCTTTTGCTTTTGCTTCGTCATATTCACGATCTTGAATCTCATCGTTGTATCCAGCGATTGAAGGAGGCATTGGGTTTTTAGCCGGCTCAGCTGTTCCTTCATAGAAGTTGTCAATGATCGCTTGCTTGTCGATCAAGTGGCTGATCGCCTGACGAACTTCTTTTTTATCAAATGGCGCCTTTTCGACGTTAAATCCTAGGTAACCAACGTTCATTGAAGGACGTTCGAACAATTGAAGCTTTCCATTGTCTGAAACTTTTTTCATATCAGATGGATTAAGAGCATCCATTAAGTCGATCTCGCCTTTCGTTAATGCGTTTAGACGAGAAGAGTTGTCTTTGATTACTTTAAACGTTACGCCATCAAGTTTCGGCATATCTTTTACCCAATAGTCAGCGTTCTTTTCAAGAACGATCGTATCGTTTGGCTTCCAGCTCTTGAATTTGAAAGGGCCTGTACCAACTGGCTCTTTGCTTAGCTTGTCACCGTCTAATGACTTAGGACTTGCGATTGCGAATGGGCTCATCGCTACGTTCTTCAAGAAAGGTGCTTGAGGCTTGTTCAACGTAATAACTACTTTGTTCTCACCATCAGCTTTTACATCTTTAATCACGTGCCCTTCGTCACCTTCAAATCCACCAAACATAGATCCGTAGTATGCGAATTTCTCGCCGTCTTTACTTTGTGCCCAACGGTCGAAGTTCTTTACTACTGCATCAGCGTTGAACTTCTCGCCATCGTGGAACTTAACGCCTTCTTCAAGTGTGAATGTATACGTCAAGCCATCATCAGAAATCTTCCATTCTTTTGCAAGACCTGGAACGATATCTGTGTTATCTTTTCCGTAGTTTACAAGTGGCTCATAGATTTGTTCCGTTACGATGAAAGATTCACCGTCAGTAACAACGGCTGGATCAAGTGCAACAGAGTCACCGCCACGACCGTAGATCATGACATTGTTCGGATCGACTTTGCCGTCGTCTCCACCTTTGCTGCTATCCCCGCCTGATGAACACCCTGCCAACGCTAGAGATAAAGCAAGCATTAAAGCAAATAAAGTTAATAAACTTTTCTTCATCTTCTTTCCCCCAGTTCTCATTTTAGTTATGCCTTTGTTTATATGTACGTGTCTGCCGTTACTCGTAAAGGTGGCAGGCAGCGTAGTGGCCTTCAGCAACTTCTTTTAAAACAGGCTTTACGGTCCCACAATGATCCATCGCTGCAGGGCAACGTGTATGGAAAGGACAACCAGCAGGCGGATTTGATGGACTTGGCACATCTCCTTGCAGGATGACGCGGTCCTTTCGATGCTCCACATCTGGTATAGGAACGGCTGATAAAAGAGCTTGTGTATATGGATGTTTCGGATCATCATAAAGCTTTTCACTATCAGCAAGCTCTACGATATGACCCAAATACATAACTCCCACTCGGTCACTGATATGGCGGACTACACCAAGATCATGCGCGATAAACAAATACGTGAGGTCGAACTCTTTTTGAAGATCTTGTAAAAGGTTCAGTACTTGAGATTGAATGGAAACATCAAGTGCAGATACCGGCTCGTCCGCGATAATAAGCTTCGGATTCACGGCAAGTGCACGTGCAATTCCGATACGCTGTCTTTGTCCTCCTGAAAATTGATGAGGATATCGCTTCGCGTGCCAGCTTGAGAGTCCTACAACTTCAAGCAGTTCTTTTACTCGTCTCTTGCGTTCAGCTTTATCTTTTACACCATGAACGATCAATGGCTCTTCTAAAATCTTCTCAACTGTATGACGCGGGTTGAGTGAAGCAAAGGGATCTTGAAACACCATCTGCATCTCGCGGCGTTTCTTTCTCATCTCACTCGAAGATAATTTCGTTATATCCTCGCCTTCAAAGTAGATCTTTCCTTCAGTAGGTTCTAAAAGTCTTAGGAGCATGCGTCCTGTCGTGGACTTTCCGCACCCGCTCTCTCCTACGAGGCCGAGTGTTTCTCCTTTTTTTATGTAAAAAGAGATTCCGTCGACTGCCTTTACTTCGCCAACGGTCTTGCTCAATATTCCGCCTTTAATCGGAAAGTGCATCTTTAAATTTTCAACTTTAACTAATGGCTGTGTCTGACTCATGCAGATTCACTCCTTTCCCGTCCTCGTAAAGCCAGCATCTGACTTGATGACTGCCTTCTTGAGTTTTAAGATGAGGAGTTTCGGATATACACCTTGTTCCTGCATGCTCACAACGCGGTGCGAACGAACAACCCGAGGTGATCGAACCGGGTTTCGGTACGTTTCCTGGAATGGAGTACAAACGGCCAACCTTCTCCCTCATGTCTGGGACCGATTTAATCAACCCAACCGTATAAGGGTGCTTCGGATTTTGGAAGATGGTTTTCACTTCACCTTCTTCGACCACTTTTCCAGCGTACATAACGACGACACGCTCACACATCTCTGCAACTACACCAAGATCGTGGGTAATCATCATGATGGCGGTATCTGTTTCTTTGTTTAATCGTTTCATCAAGTCTAAAATTTGAGCTTGAATCGTAACATCCAAAGCGGTAGTAGGCTCGTCCGCTATCAGAAGTTTAGGGTCACAGATCATGGCCATGGCGATCATGACACGCTGACGCATACCTCCTGATAATTGATGAGGATATTCTTTTACAAGCTCTTCTGCTCGTGCAAGTCCCACTAGCTTAAGCATCTCAATGGCTTTACCCATCGCTTCTTTTTTGGACCATTTTCTATGTATGCGCAGTGATTCAATAAGCTGCTCCCCGATCGTGATTACCGGGTTCAAGCTTGTCATCGGCTCCTGAAAAATCATTCCGATTTCATTGCCTCTAATTTGCCGCATCCTTTTTTCTGGTGCTGAAGCAAGATTTTCACCTTTGAAGAGAATCTCTCCTTCAATCTTCCCAGGCGGGGTGGGTACTAGTCCCATTACGGATAGTGACGTCACACTTTTACCGCAGCCCGATTCTCCTACGATTCCTAACACTTCGCCAGGATTAACGTGGAAATCAACTCCGTCCACAGCAGGGATTGCGCCATCGTCTGTAAGGAAAGAAGTTCTTAAGTTCTTCACTTCTAGAACTGGATTTCCCATGAGATCTCACTCCTTTCTCTAAGCTGCCAAATTTCCTAGAATATTACTTCTCTGTTGAGAATTATGACACTACTCTGACAATTTGACAATATTTAATTTTCAGAATAATCGACAAATATGTCTTATGTTGTAGTTCTTTCGTACGATGTTTTCTTCTATATAAAAAAAAGACCGGCATCTCTGCCAGTCTTAGACTATCTTAGTTTAATTGTTGAACCATGAATAGATCATAATAAGCGCCTTGTTTTTCCATCAATTTTTTATGATTACCGATCTCTACAATTCTGCCGTGTTCGATTACGATAATTCGATCTGCGTGAGTGATGGTGGAAAGTCGGTGGGCCACAATGAACGTTGTCCGATCTTTTGCTAGTTTTTCCAAAGCTTCTTGAATCAAGTGTTCACTTTCAAGATCCAAAGCCGAAGTTGCTTCATCAAGAATAAGGAGTGGTGGATTTTTTAAAAAGACACGAGATATAGCCACACGCTGTTTCTGACCGCCAGATAGCTTGACCCCACGTTCTCCGATCTTTGTGTCATAACCTTCAGGTAAGCTTATAATAAATTCATGTGCATTAGCCGCTTTTGCAGCTGCAATCATCTCTTCATCCGAAGCCTCTGGATTACCCATAAGAATATTCGCTCGAACGGATTCACTAAAAAGAATATTATCTTGAAGAACCATACCGATTTTATCTCTTAGTGACCGAACTTGAAAATCACGGATATCTGTTCCATCGAGCTTAATGCTTCCTTCTGACACATCGTAAAAGCGTGGAATCAAACTGATCAACGAAGATTTACCGCCGCCACTCATCCCCACAAGAGCAATTGTTTCACCCGCTTCAACCGATAAGGAAACATTATGTAACACATCAGCTTCATGCTCGTTGTAAGTGAACGAAACATTTTCGAAATCAAGCTTCCCTTTTACCGATTTTAAGGGTTTCGCATGAGGAGAGTCTTCAATATCATATGACTCATCTAAGAACTCAAACATCCGGTCCATAGAAGCAATCGATTGTGTTAGTGTTGTAGATGAATTCACTAGTCGTCTCAGTGGATTATATAGTCTATCCATATACGCAACAAATGCAACTAGTGCTCCGATCGTAATGTTTCCTTGAATCCCTTGATAGGCTGCAAACCCAATAACAAGAAGCGGCGCAATATCGGTTACAGTATTTACGACCGAAAATGTTTTCGCGTTCCATTTTGTGTGATCCATTGCACGATCTAAAAAATTTCGGTTTCGTTTATCAAACTGAACCTGCTCGTGATCCTCGAGTGCAAAACTGCGGATCACGGACATACCTTGAACACGTTCATGCAGGTGACCTTGCACTTCAGCCAAAGCTTGAGATCGATCCTTCGTTAATTGCCGAAGCCGGGCATAGAAAAATTTTACCGAGAACCCGTAGACCGGAAGCATGGATAAGGCTACGATCGTAAGCCAAAAATCCATAGAGAACATGATGGCCGCTGCAATAATAATCGTCGCCATATCTAGCCAAACATTCATAAGACCGGTGATGACAAACGTTTTTGTTTGCTCAACATCATGGATGACTCTTGAAATAATTTCACCAGATTTGTTGTTCGAATAAAAACGGAGACTCAAGCGTTGTATATGATCAAACATTTTGTCACGAATATCATATAAAACCTTTGTTCCTACCCATTGAGCATAATATTGTCTCCAGTATTCAATCGGTGGACGAAGCACAACAAATATGAGTGCAGCCCCACCCATGAGCCAATAAAGTTTGTTTAGTTTTTCATCTACCGGCAATGAGACTTGAATGATATCATCCACTACATATTTTAAAATCAGTGGTGTTAACAACGGGATTCCAAACTTAGCTAACCCGATTAAAATCGTCCAGAAAATTTGCCACTTGTATGGTTTTACAAATTTCAAATAACGTTTAATACTATCCATTTCATTTCACCATTCTTTCCTTCATAAAAAGAAAACTTGGCAAAGCGCCAAGTTAACCAAAGATAAAAAAAGGATAACCTGTTGACTCTTCAACAGGTTTTCCTTTTTATCGGAATTCTAAATATCTTTCGTACCATTGTTCCACAAATCCAGGTTCAAACGGTCCCTTTTTTTGTGTGACCATCAAGATTAATTCTTGTAGGTTCTTCTTTATGATCGTATCGAGCTGACTCGGATACCTCATCATTCTTTTATGCAGCTCATATTCATCTTCATCCAATAAGATATAAGTGCCATCTGGAAATACTTTTATATCAAGATCGTAATCAATATACTTCAGTGCTTCCTTGTCCCACATGAATGGTGAGCCTAGGTTGCAGTAGTAATAAATCCCGTCTTCTCGTATCATTCCGATCACGTTAAACCATTGCTTCGCGTTAAAGTAGCAAATGGCCGGTTCCCTCGTTCGCCATTGACGCCCATCAGATTCAGTAACGAGAATCCGGTCGTTACCGCAAATCACCTGACTAGGAGTCCCTTTTAAAATAACCGTATCTTCCCAGTTTCTATGAAGATAACCGTTATGCTTATAGCTTTGAATATTGATTATACTTCCGGTTGCAGGAAAACTCATCTCTCTCTCCTTTCTGCCCGAGTTCCGGAAGCTAATGTTACCTATTGAATTGTTAATTCTCCTTCCTCTTTAACCAATTGTCGGTAATTCACCAGCTCCATTAATAAACCTCGTTCTTCATTTTTTTCGATGTTTTTATTCCCGATCATTACTTTCTTTCATAACACACGCTTTTTTTCTCTTCTTTATTATATCGTTTTAAGAATAGTTTGGAAATGTACTTGTCCCTGTTTTTTTCAATAAAGCGCCTTTTTTCAAATAATTCCACTCGTCACTAGTATTCCCATCGGTCTTGTTTAGAAAACGTATGTAATTGATGTGAGGGTAAGATAAAAAATGAAGAGAAACCCAAAAAATGCTCCCTAGTGATTAGGGAGCATTCCTGGATAGAGGTTATTTTTGTTGTTGGTTTTTACCTTGTTGAGACTGTTGGTTTTGTTGGCGAACTTCTTGAGCGTTAGTTTCGCTAGCAAATTCAGTCCCGTAAGATTGACCAGCTTGTTGTTGAGCGTTTTGTTGCTTTTGACGAGCTTGTTGTTGTTGTTGTTTTTGTTGTTTGTCCATGTTTTTCACCTCCACGAAATATAATTTACCCGGGGTAGTCCATTTTTATAAGCACTTTTTTTATTAGATATTTCCAGTATTAAAACATTGAGTTATAGGGGATAAATGAATGAATAACTAATTCTTGATAAAGGAGGAACGACTCATGTATGTAGGAAGGGATATGACAGAACTGAGTATGACGAAGAAGAACGATTGGAAGGATGCGGAACTCGCTTATTTTCACCATTCTTTGCAGCAGATGGCTCCTTATTTAAACGAAGAAGGCACAAGCATGCACCGGGAGATCATTAAAGAAATCGAAGCAAGAGGCGGAATGAAACGCGGCGAAGCTGACTGGACGCATGGAACTGAGGTCAAGTACGATTGATGTGAAGATTTGTTGCAACGGCTGAATAAAGTCGGGCTGGCGCTCGTATTTTCCCTATGGCGCTCGTCCAGCGTGCTTAACAGCCGCTGGACGAGCAACAAAAACACGCCCCTGCACTCTGCAGGGGCGTGTTTTCATTCATATCCATTAAAAATTACTATAAGACTGTCCGCCATCCACGTTCAGCGTGCTTCCTACAACCCATGAAGCCTTCTTAGAAGCTAAAAACACAACCACGTTGGCTACTTCTTCCACTGTACCAAATCGTCCAGCAGAAATATGTTCTTCCACAAATGAATTGATTTTAACTGGATCTTGTTCCAATCTTTTTTTCCAGTTTCCTGTTTCATGCAAGATCGATCCAGGGGCTACGCCGTTTACTCGAATCCCCTTCTTAATCATCTCGTCACCAAATGATTTTGTAAAGGAAATCATGGCTGCCTTACTTGCATTGTACGTAGGCTTACCACCAGATTCCCGGCCAAAAATAGACGAAATGTTAATAATAGCTCCACCGTCAGATTTCCCACTCATTATCGCTGCCGCTTTTTTACTCAAATCAACAGCTGAAAGAAAGTTCAAATGCATGGCTTCCTCAAACTGCTCTATGCTCGTCTCCATAACAGAAGAACCATTGCTCCCACCTGCATTGTTAACCAAGACATCAATCGTTCCAAAATTCGTAACGAACTCTTCCATCACTCGTTCACGATCCTCAGCAATCGTCACATCACCTTGGAAAATTTTGATTCCTTCTTTTTGTGCAGCTTTCAGATCAGCCAAGTTACGACCGACGATCCCCACTTTTGCACCTTCTTCTAAAAAGGCAAGAGCGATGCCTTGACCGATCCCTTTAGATCCACCTGTAACAAGCACAACTTTATCTTCAAGATCTAAATTCATACGATTAACGCCTCCTTTATGAGCAGAATGATTTTTTGATGTGAGACAGGAAATGGATAATTTTCAAGTTCATCTACACGGACCCATTTCCAATCAGCAGGCAGCTGTTCCAAATCATCTTCACTTTCAATTTTTCCCTGCCATATTTGAATCTCCCATTTTAAGTGAGAAAACACATGCTCAATGTATCCTGCTTTTTCCTCTACAACCGCTCCAAAATTCGTCTGTTCTTGTACATATCCAACCAATGCCTCAATCTCTGCATCTTTGTGCTCCCCAACATACTCGGTGTTCGGAAATTCCCACATGTTAGCAAGCAATCCTTCAGATGGTCTTTTGTGAATGAGAATTTCCCCATCATGATTTAACAAAACACCTGCAGTCATCTTCGCTTTACGAACTTTTGTTTTTCCTAACTTTACAGGAAGTTCAGCTTGTCTTCCACTCTCAAACCCTCTGCATAATTCTCGCATCGGACATAACAAGCAAGCTGGTGATTTCGGTGTGCAGATTAGTGCACCTAACTCCATTAATGCTTGGTTAAAAGAAGATGGATCTTCGTGTGAAATCAGTTCTCTCACTGCTTTTTCAAAGAGTACACGCGTTTTGGGTTTACTTATATCTTCTTCGATCAATAAAATACGTGATAAAACACGCATAACATTACCATCAACAGCAGGTTCAGGAATACCATACGCAATACTTAGAATTGCGCCTGCTGTATAAGGGCCAACCCCCTTTAATCCAGCGATTTCTTTGGGCGTATTCGGTACTTTTCCTCCATAAGATTCGCATACTTCTTTTACTGCGGTTTGTAAGTTTCGAACTCGGGAATAATAACCTAGACCCTCCCAAGCTTTTAAGACTTTTTCTTCATCTGCGTAAGCAAGGTCTTGCAGCGTTGGGAACAGTTGAGTAAATCGTTCAAAATAAGGAATGACGGTATCCACTCTCGTTTGCTGAAGCATGATCTCAGAGACCCAGACACGATAAGGATCTTGATTTTCTCTCCAAGGCAATGTTCGTTTGTTTTCGTCATACCAAGTTAACAAATGGTCTTGAAATTGTTTCACATATGAATCATTGAGGGAAAATATACTATTACTTGTTGTGTTCAATTTACAGATCTTCCTTTTTGTTTAGCTTTTCAAACGCCCAGCAATGAATTTTTTCTAATCCTCCTGTTACACATTCATTAAGGATTGAAAAAACAGGATGCTGTAAAGAAGTTCGATTTTTTTTAATGGTATCATATGATGCTTGATCGTTAACTTGGAAACATTCAACATATAATGATGGCTGATCTGCCGCCCTATACCATTGAATATCAGTAGCACCACAAGCTTTAAGCTCACTAATTACAGAATCCATTTGAGACTCGTAATATTGAATTAAATCCTGACTTACTTTATACTCCATAAAAACCGTTAACATATTATTTCACTCCATTCCTACATAGGAGGTGATGGCCTTGGATACAGGCACACATATTGTAATGGGGCTCGGGTTAGGTGGATTAGCGATGCTGGACCCTGCGATTGCAAATGATCCAGTGACCTCACAAGCCATTCTTGCTGGGACACTAATTGGTTCTCAAGCTCCTGACTTTGACACAGTTCTTAAACTAAAAAATAATGCGGTATACATCCGCAATCACAGAGGACTTACACATTCATTGCCTGCTCTTGTGATATGGCCACTGCTTTTATTTGGGGCTATCTCTTTATTTGTTCCCGAAGCCGACAATGGAAAACTTTTATTATGGACAGCAATTGCAGTATTCCTTCATGTGTTTGTCGATATATTTAACGCTTACGGCACACAAGCACTATACCCGGTGTCAAAGAAATGGATCGCGCTAGGTGTCATCAGTATCTTTGATCCCTTTATCTTTTTCTTGCATATCGGAGGTTTGCTGCTCTGGTATATGGGTGTGGATCCTGGATACACGTTTCTAACGGTATACATCATACTCGTCGTTTATTACATCATCCGAATCATAGCCAGACAACGAGTAAACAAGATCGTCCTGAAAAAGATCCCAGAAGCTGAAGAGATCTATGCAAGTCCTACGATTCGTTGGGGACAGTACCATCTAGCCATTAAATCGAAACACGAATTTTTTGTAGCCGGTTTAAAAAATGGAAAAGTAACCGTTTGGGATACTTTTGATCGTCTGGCTATACCGAAAACGAAATTAATCGATGCAGCGAAAAAAGACAAAAACATATCTGCCTTTCTTTCGTTCTCCCCAGTACACAGATGGGAAGTCGAAAAGAATGATCACGGCCATCTCGTTCAATTTATTGATCTTAGGTATAGAAGTAAAGGTCACTACCCTTTTGTCGCGATGGTACAGTTGGATGAGAACTTAAACATCATTACTTCCTTTACAGGATGGGTGTATTCTGAAGACCGCCTGAAAAAGAAAATGGAGTTCTCTCCGCTCGATCTCATTAACAATAATGAATAGGAAGAAGACGGGCTTATTGAATAGGCCCGTCTTTTTTTACAAATCGCTGAAATTTAGGATTGTTTGAAAAATACTCATGAAGTTTATGGCCATATGAAGTAATTAGCTGAGTTACCATCTTCTCTGTAACATCTTGTCCTTCATATTCCCATCCCGCTTTCGCTCGAGTAGACTCAAAATCTTCCCATAATCCTTCCACCCATTCCCTTGCTTCTTGATTTGTAAGGGCTGGGTTCTTTTTTTGCAGTAGTTTCGCCAATCTGTCAAAACGCTCTTCCATTATTCTCCCTCCTTAACCAATTTTTAAAGAAACCCCCGTCACATAAAGGGTTCTCTCACGTTTCATACTAGTTGAGAACCGATAATAAGGAGGTAATCACATGCGTAACAAATCGAAAAACTTCCCTAATCGGATCTCCTTCTCAGGTGAGCCGAGATCAAAAGAAGAATTCTCTTCTAAACGGCCAGATGGATCCATTCGTGACCATCCGCAGGAACGAATGTTTTTATCCAATCAACACCGAGATGATCAGTAACTCTTGCGGTTATGAATTTCATTCTGGGGGGTGAATCAGTTGAACAAGAAAGACTACTTCTCATCAACGCGATTTAACGGTAAATATTCTGATCCCTTTCACTCACCTCGTGCCAATTCGAAGCATGCGTACAATCAAGTGAATGGGGAGACCCAGCAAGCACTAAATAATTATGTGCTTGAAATTCAAACACGTAAGCGTTCATAGTGGCGAATAAAGGAGCGGTCCAGTGCCGCTTCTTTATTTTGTTTTTTGTTCAAAAAAGTCTTAAAGTGGTTGATTTCCGTTTCAAGTGCTCCCTTTCCGGGGGGCGGGCGGTGAGCCACCTCGCCGCCTTGCGACCTTAGGTGTCTCACCTGTCCCGCTGATCCCCCAGGAGTCTCGCACCTTACACTCCAATCAACTGCAGAGAAGCTTTAAAAAAACAAAGAAAAGAGCCTACAAAATTATTCAAGAACAGAAATCGGCAATGCTTCGAGTGCACTTTGTTTATTTTTGTAACCCCAGGCAAAAATACCATTTAGGTACAGCACTGAAAAGGTTGAACCCGGGTCTCCCTGTATGCCGTATTCTTTCCCGCTTTCAATCGTTGAAGGATCCATCAGATAGCATTTGCCCATCGCGATCTTGCGTTCATAAACGGCATACTCACTTACCATGCCCATTTGTTCTGCTTTTTGTGCTTTTGCTCGAAGGGAAGCAATTTCGCCTTTAATCTCAAGTTCTGTCATTTCGCTGAATCTTTTTTCCATTTGATTACTTCCTTTCTTTTCTGTACCCTATATATGCTTAAGAACTAACTACATAGGAGTGATAACTTTGAATAAGACTGTCATTATTACGGGAGGCGGTTCAGGCTTAGGACTTGCACTAGCCCGCGAATATAATAAAAAGTACAACGTATATCTTGTTGGTCGTAATGAGCAAAAATTAAAGCAAGCTGTAGAATCATTCGCTCACAGTGAAAACAAGGTATCGTATAAAGCTTGTGATGTTACCAATTACGAACAAACCGAATCCATGTTGCAATCCATCTTTCAAAGCGAGAACGTTCACGCGTTGATTAATAATGCGGGTATCGGAATTTTCAACCCTCTAGAAGACTTATCCAAAATAGATATTACAGGAATGCTCGAAACGAATGTTTATGGTACCATTTTTCCGACTAAGATTGCTTTTAAACTATTTAAAAAGCAAGGCTTTGGCAAGGTAATGAACATCATTTCAACAGCAGGCTTACGTGGAAAGGTAAATGAATCGGTGTATTGTGCTTCAAAGTTTGCCGTCAGAGGATTTACAGAGAGCCTCGTAAAAGAATGGGATGGCTCTGGCATCTATCCAACGGCTGTTTATATGGGCGGAATGGATACCCCTTTCTGGGATGATTCTACTCATATTGCAGATCGCTCTCGATTAAAGTCTCCTGAACAAGTTGCTGCACTAATCGTTGAACAGGATGACAATAGACCTGAAATCTTTATAGATCGTTAATTTCATCACCGCTAAGCAGTTCTGAAATCACTCCGGAATCGAAGCCTTTGCTGTAAAGAAATTTCTTCATGCGTGACTCGTATTCAAATCCACTATACTTTTTGTATTTTTGGTGAGCTTTGCGAGCATGTGCAAGCAAGGCTTCTTTTTCATCTTCAGCAGATTGACTGATCTTAGCTTCTTGAAACGCCATTTCAATAACATCCCACATGTAGCCTTTTTGCTGAAGCTGTTGAGCAATCCTTTGCTTTTGTTCTTTCTCAGAACGTTTCTTTCCGCTTGAAAACTGTTTTTGAATAAATGTAATGCTAGCTTCGAGTTGCTCCTCAAAACTGAACTGATCGAGAGCCTCTTCCGTATGACGATCACTGATCCCTTTTTTCTTCAGCTCTTGCCGAATCATTCCTGGTCCTTTAAAAGATGTGTTCATACGACTTCTCACGAGTGATTTCGCAAAGGTTTGGTCATTTACAAAATCATACTCCGAAAGCTTTTGCAGAACTCGCTTAATCGTCGCTTCAGAAACTTCCTTCTTTTCTAGATATACCTCGATTTCATGAGCGGTACGCATCCGAAAAGATAGATAGTGAAGAGCTTTATTGAAGGCCTTTCGATATTCATCTTCTTCAATGATGGCTTCCCATTCTTCTTCATCAATCTCCATACCTTTTTGAAGCTGAAACTTTATCAAAACATCTGCGTCTACACTAAACGCAAATTCTTCTTTTGGACCTTTTTGTATAAAAATATTAAATCGTTCGTCGTTTTTTTGCTGAGCAGAAATCCTTGTTATAACAGCCATCTACCCACCTTCTTTCACCAATTAGTGTACCATATTTAATGAATTTCGTACTGTTTGAACAGTCTTCAAACCATTGATTTGTATCTATAAGAGAATGTTAACGAAAACAAGCACCTTATCGTTGGATGAGGCAGAGGATTTTAAGCAGCATCGGTGGTTAGAACTGATTTTCAGGTGTAAAAAGCGCAGTTACGGGTGCTTACGCAGCTTTCTCAGGTGCAAATCCGTACATTACAGGTGATTAACCTCACTTTACCGGCGAACGCGTAATAAATAAAAGAACACATACCGTAAAAAGCAGATTCCACTACCCGCGGCTCACTCATTCATCACATAAAAAAGCATTCTCCCGTATTTGAGAGAATGCTTTTTTTGGTAAAAGTGCAACCTGCACTTATAAATGTTTATCAACAGCGTTTTGCATTTGCGCCATATTTATTCTCGAGCAATTCAGCAAAAAACTCTTTTTCAGTCGGTGGTGTGCGGTCTGGATGATTTTCTTTTAAGTGCCTCACATAAGCTTGATAATCAGGCAGATTTGATATTCCCTTTCCGATATATAAAAGGATCTGAAAGATGTCTTTTACCCATTTCCAAGCTGCTTGAAATGTCACGAAACATCACCAAGCTTTGTTTGCACAAATGGTTCTTCTACTGTTTCTAAAGGCTTCTCACTCTTAACTGCTTTGTACCAGATGCGCATCGCATCAATCAGCACACCTAGAATAAGCAACATAAAAATCGCGGTTAAATAAGCGTTTAACGTATTGTTGAAGACTAGCTTTTCAGCAGCCTCGATGGAAGGTACAGTTGCAGGCAAGTTGCCGCTCGCTATAGCTTCCTTCATAACCTCTGCTTGTTTTAAGAAACCGATTTTCGGTACATCAGAGAAAATCTTTTGCCAAGCAGCTGAGAACGTTACGATCATCAGCCAAGCAAGTGGAACTAATGTAACCCATACGAACTTCTTTTTACCCATTTTTAAAATTACAGTTGTTGCTACAATAAGTGCGATAGCCGCTAACATTTGGTTAACGATACCGAACAATGGCCATAGTGTATTGATACCGCCTAACGGATCAGTTACACCAACAACTAAGAAATAACCCCAGCCTGCAACGACTAACGCACTCGTGAAATATACAGCCGGCATAGAGTCTGTTTTTCGAAGAGGCTTGTATATTTGTCCGAGAAGATCCTGCAGCATAAACCTACCTACCCGGGTCCCTGCGTCTATGGTTGTCAGTATGAACACGGCTTCAAACAGTATCGCAAAATGGTACCAGAACGCCATCAGCTGTGGTCCACCGATTACTTGTGAGAATATTTGTGCGATCCCTACTGCTAGTGAAGGAGCACCACCTGTTCGAGAAAGAATCGATTCTTCATCCACATTTTTAGCGAGCTCATTAATCTCGTCTGCTGATACCGTGAATCCCCAAGAGGATATCGTTGTAGCAGCGGTCGCGACATCCGTTCCGATCGCAGCACCTGGTGAGTTGATCGCGAAATAGATTCCAGGAGTCAGGAGGGTTGCCGCTACCATCGCCATGATCGCGACAAATGATTCTGTTAGCATACCAGCATAACCAATCATAGGAGCATGCTGCTCGTTCGCAATTAGTTTAGGCGATGTTCCTGAAGAGATCAAAGCATGGAACCCAGAGATGGCTCCACAAGCAATCGTAATAAACAAGAACGGAAAGAGATTTCCTGCGAATACCGGCCCCGTTCCATCAATAAATTTAGTAAGAGCAGGCATTTGAATCTCAGGCATTACGATTAGAATACCGAGTGCCATCATTCCGATTACCCCTACTTTTAGGAACGTACTTAAATAGTCTCTTGGCGCTAGAAGCATCCAAACAGGAAGAACGGATGCAAGAAAACCATAAACGATCAGCATCCAAGCCAAAGTCTCACCATCGAATGTAAAAAGAGGTGCAAGTGTTGGTGAATCTGCTACCCATTGGCCGCTGACTAAAGCGAAAATCAACAATACAAAGCCAATAATAGACGCTTCCCCTACTCTTCCCGGACGTAGATATCGCATATAAACACCCATAAAAAGAGCAATTGGAATGGTCATCGCAATCGTATATGTACCCCATGGGCTTGACTTAAGTGCGTTAACAACTACTAGAGCTAGCACGGCGATTAAAATAACCATAATAGCAAAAACACCGATAAGCGCTAGCATTCCACCAACTGGCCCTATTTCTTCTTTTGCAATCTGACCAATTGATTTACCTCTGCGTCTCATGGAAATAATTAAAATAACAAAATCTTGTACAGCACCAGCAAGAACGGCTCCTACAATAATCCAGATGGTCCCAGGGAGATATCCCATCTGTGCAGCTAATGTAGGACCTACAAGTGGACCTGCACCTGCGATGGCTGCAAAATGGTGTCCATAAAGAACCCATTTGTTTGTCGGCACATAATCCTTACCATCTGCATATCTTTCTGCAGGTGTTGCATTGTTTTTATTAAGGCTGAAGATTTTTGTAGCAATAAATCGTGCATAAAAGCGGTAAGCAATAGCATACGTACACAATGACGCAACAACAAACCAAATTGCATTGATCTTCTCATCTCTTTGGAGCGCGATGATCGATAAGGCGATTCCCCCAGCTAAAGCAATCCCAATCCATAATAGCGCTTTCAAAAAGGGGTTCTTCTTTTTTGCTTGCACATTTCTTTGGAGCTCCATAAGCCTTCTTTCCTCCTCAATAGTGGTAATATAATATGTACAAGATGAATTATAACAAATATTCTTAATTTTTAAATAAATAAAATGGAAAGAGGTGGATTATTTTGAAGAGAATTTTAATCACAGGAGGTACAGGCTTTGTAGGAGGCTTTTTGACCAACCACCTTACATCGCTTGGAAACGAGGTCTTTATTCTTACACGAAAAGATAAACAATCTCAGAAAAAAGGCGTTCAATATGTACAATGGATGGGAAACAATGAACCAGATCTGCCTCCGATCGATGCTGTAGTAAACCTTGCCGGAGAATCCATTAACGGTAGATGGACCGACGAAAAGAAACAGGCGATTTTAAACAGTCGTTTAAAAGTGACAGAAGCATTATTAAAGCTTGTAGAGGAGATGCCACAAAAGCCATCCGTTTGGATAAACGCGTCTGCTATTGGTTATTATGGAACTTCTGAGACGGAGGTTTTCACAGAAAGGTCACAGAAGCATGGCACAGACTTTTTAGCTGAAGTCGTAAGAGCATGGGAAACAAAAGCATCAGAAGCGGAATCTCTTGGCATCAGAACGGTATTTACAAGATTTGGCCTCGTATTAGGTAAAGATGGTGGAGTGCTTCCTCAACTAAGCCTTCCCTATCGCTTTTTTGCAGGTGGTACGGTTGGTTCAGGAGAGCAGTGGGTTTCTTGGGTTCATGTGGAAGACGTAGCAAAACTCATTACGGAAGCTATTAACAATGAACAATATTCTGGTCCTGTTAATGTAACTTCCCCACATCCCGTTACTATGAAAGAATTTGGTCAAGTAACAGGAGACGTTATGCATCGCCCACACTGGCTGCCTGCCCCTTCCATAGCGTTCAAGATTATGTTTGGAGAAATGAGTATGTTGATTCTAAAGGGACAGCAGGTACTTCCTGAAAAAGCGCAAAACTTAGGCTATACGTTCTCTTATCCTCACTTAAAGGGGGCTTTACATGATTTGTTACAATGATAATAAAAATAATTTATCAGGTGACACATTATGAAAACATTAATCCAAAAAGCTAAAGTATATCCGATCACGAGCAGCGAACTTCCGCAAGGAGATGTTCTAGTTGAGAACGGCAAAATCATAGCTGTCGAAACGCACATAGAACCCTCAGCTGACATGGAGATCATCCAAGCTGAAAACCTTCATCTTCTTCCCGGATTCATTGATGTTCATACTCATCTAGGTTTGTATGACGAAGGAACAGGATGGGCTGGAAATGATGCTAACGAGACTCACGAGGTGCTTACTCCTCATATTCGTGCGATCGATGGCTGTCACCCTCTCGACATCGCTTTTAAAGATGCCGTACGTTATGGGGTAACAACAGCTCACATCATGCCTGGAAGTGCGAATGTTATTGGTGGAACAACTTCTGTTATCAAAACACATGGGCACGATATTAGAAAAATGATCATTAAGGAAACTGCTGGACTGAAGATCGCGTTAGGTGAAAATCCAAAACGGATCCATAGTGGGCGCCATAATGACTCTATCACTCGTATGGGAATTATGGGCATGCTTCGTGAAGCTTTTTATCAAGCAAAAGATTCAGCTTATCAAGATAATTTGCGTGTTGCACCGATCGCAGCTGCTTTAAACCGTGAGATTCCTGTTCGCATCCATGCTCACCGTGCAGATGATATTCTTTCTGCGATCCGCTTTGCTGAGGAATTCAACTTAGATTTTCGTATTGAACATTGTACAGAAGGTCATCTTATTGCAGACTCGTTCAAAGATTTGAACTTAAAAGTAAGTGTTGGTCCTACACTAACACGTAAGTCTAAGATCGAACTGAAGAACAAATCGTGGGAAACCTATCGTATACTATCCGAAAATAATGTTGAGGTCTCAATTACGACCGATCATCCTTACATTCCGATTCAATATTTAAACGTTTGCGCGGCAATTGCCGTTAGAGAAGGATTGAGTGAAAAAAAAGCGCTTGAAGGAATTACGATCGCTCCAGCCAAAAACCTTGGAATTCATGATCGGGTAGGCAGTATTGAGCCAGGAAAAGATGCTGATTTATCCCTCTGGACTGAGCATCCGTTCCACTTTTCTGCTACCCCTGTCATGACCATGATCGACGGAGAAATAATTTACAAAAAATCTACAAAATAACTATTTTCTTTTTTAAAAAAATGTCTTATTATACAATTAGAGCAACATGCGGATTATATGAATCCGGAACAGTTTAAAAGTCGCTCCCGAATCAAATACAACATTATTTTCATAAATTAAATATTGAAGCAAGGGAAGGCAATTGGTGCGCCACCAGCTATGACTGGTCCTAGTGGGTTCGATTCCCACCCCGAATTAATTTTTATTCTTAATTCGAGGGTGGGGGATACTTCTGCCCTCTAGGAGGGATTAAATTGTTGAAAAAGCGTGATTTATCAGAGAGTCATGTTCTTTACAATTTAATGGTGCACCCAGACGTCTTCCCTTTTGTGCGTCAAAAAGCGGCTTCATTTGAAGAATTTCTATTCCTAACGAAGCAAACGATCGAGGAAGAAGACCAAGGAAACATTATTTCCAGAACGATTTTGGATGAGTGGTATAATCCAATCGGCACCATTAATTTATTCGATGTCCAAGATGGCTATGGATTTCTTGGCACCTGGATTGGTCAGCCTTACTTTGGAAAAGGTTATAATTCTTTAGCAAAAGAAGCTTTCTTTTCTGAATTATTCTATGAGAAAGATATCCACACCATCTTTATGCGTATTCGCAAAGAAAATATTCGTTCACAAAAAGCAGCTGAAAAAATTCCTTATGTGACGTTAGCTAACGAAACAAGAAAAGATGTTTATGATCAGCTTAATCAAGGACAGGATATTTACAACCTTTATCAGATTGAAAAAGATAACTATCTCATGCACATGCTTCGTACACAAACACAGCCACTGGAAATTGTGGAAGAACATTTAAAGGAAGCTTAATACAGGTAACTTGAACAGCTTCTCTGCGCATACTAATGAACATCACTCCCTTTTGAGTGATGTTTATTTTTTTGTGAGGAGGTAACGTTATGGAAAGTAAAAAACAACAGGCAAAAGAAAGAAATGACGATCTAACCAAAACACAAGAAATTCTGTATAAAGAGGAATTAAAGTCTGCTGAATCAACAGCTGAGACGCAAGAGATGACAAACGAAGATAATTCCTAAAGAAATACTTTTTTGACTTTTTTGTTATTCGCTTCATGAGCAAGTTGATTGAAGTGGAAGTGCGAGACTCCTACGGGACGAGCGGTCAGGTGGAGACTCCTATTGGCGCAAAGCGGCAGGAGGCTCACCGTACGCCCCGTGGAAAGCGAGCATCTGGAACGGAAATCAACTACTTTCATAGAGCACCAATGATATAACAGCTTTCATAAAAGGATGATTCTTCCTATAATATTTAGCCGAAAAATGCACATTCTATAGTTGAGGACAAGTTCCTCAATCGCTTTTGATTTACGTTTCAAAACATCGTGATATCTTTAAGGAGGTATTTGTGTGGAAAAACGTAACCGAAAGTCCTCATTGCACAATAATGCTAAAGCTTCTCAAGCCAAAGGACTTGATGTCGAGTACTCAAGTGAATTGGCAGATCAAAACGATCTTGAAGCACAAGCACGTGCACAAGCCGCTGACCGACGCCAGAAGAAAGGTCGTCGCTAAGTGCAAAAAGACCTGCTGGGATAGCAGGTCTTTTTTTAATATAGAAAATGTAATGCTTTTTTTACATTGTGGATAAAGTTATTCACAGTCTGTGTATAATGTGCATAACTAATCCATCTCATGAAATTAATTTGTGCAATTTTGTGCAAAACTTCTTTTTTATACACATTTTCTGTGGAAAAACATGTGGATAGTGTGTATATTTCTGAATTTTTTAAGCTTTAAATATATTATTTCATTTCAATGGTCTTTATTATTTTTGCTGGATTTCCTCCAACGATTACATTAGAAGGAACATTTTTGGTCACTACCGCTCCAGAAGCGATAACCGCATTATCGCCAATTTTTACACCGGGATTAATAATGGCTCCCCCACCAAGCCAAACATTATTTCCGATCTCGATAGGTTTTCCATACTCAGCACCTGAATTTCTTTCAAAAGGATCTATTGGATGCGTCGCTGTATAGATATGAACACCTGGGGCCAACATGCAATTGTCTCCGAAACGAACCTCACATACATCTAAAATGGTACAGTCGAAGTTCGCATAAAAGTTTTCACCAACATGAATGTTATAGCCATAATCACATTTAAAGTTCGGCTCTATTCCAACATTCTGACCGGTTGAACCGAACAATTCTTTTATCAAAGAAGTTCGCTTATCCCATTCCTCTTCTGTTGTGGCGTTGTACTCTCTTGTCAGCTTTCTCGCTTGAATGCGCTCGTTTACAAGCTGCTGATCATCAGGACGATACATTTCTCCATCTATCATTTTTTCTTTTTCCGTTTTCATGAAGCACCGTTCCTTTCATAACTACTTCTATTTAAGTACTAACGTACAAACAGCTTCAACTTGTGAGGTTTGAGGAAACATATCCACAGGAGTGATCTGTTCCACTTCGAATCCATTACTTATTAACATGTGGACATCTTTAGCTAATGTTGAAGGGTTACAGGATACATACACCATTTTTTTAGGTTTTGTTTTTATAATCGTATCTAAGAAAACAGGATCACATCCCGTTCTCGGGGGATCTACTACTACAACGTCAGGTTGCCAGCCTTCTTTCACCCATTTTGGAAGAAGTTTTTCAGCTTTGCCTGCTTCATAATGAGCATTCTTGATATTATGTTTTTCAGCATTTTTTCGGGCATCCATGATGGAATCTTTAATAATGTCCATCCCTCTTACTTCTTCTGCATCTTTTGCGAGCCACATGCCGATTGTACCCGAACCGCAATAAGCATCAACGACCTTTTCTTTACCAGTGAGGTTGGCCAGCCTTTTTACTTCGTTATATAGGTTTACGGTTTGCTCAGGATTCAACTGGAAAAAAGCACGCGCTGAGAGCTCAAAACGTAGATCGCCAAGATGCTCAGTAATCGTATCTTTTCCGTAAATACCTTCTGTCTGTTCACCAAATATAAGCGACGTTTTCTCTTCGTTTACATTTTGAACAAAGGATGTCACCTGAGGAAGTCTTTTCTTGATTTCTTCAACAAAGAGTTCTTTTTTTGGCAACTCATTCGTTGCGGTTACGATCACTAGCTGAATTTCGTCTGTACGGAAAGCAGTCCTAACAACAATCGTACGAATGCTGCCAGTTTGTTTTCTTTCCTCATATACAGGTAGATTTAGATCTCGAATAATTTGTTTCACTTTATTCGTGACAATATTCGTATCTTCGTGTTGTACAAGACAGTGATCTATGTTGATCAACTTATGTGAGTTACTGCTGTAAAGTCCTGCAATGATCGTATCGTCGATCTTACCAACTTGAAATTGAGACTTATTGCGATAAGCCCAAGGCTCGTCCATTCCAATTGTTTTTCTCACATTCAATTTATCTTTATGAATCTTTGTGTACCGCTCGAAGGCTTGTACAACAATATCTCGTTTTTCTTTGAGTTGAGCTGGATAAGACATATGTTGAATCTGACATCCGCCGCACGTCTCATAGATCGGGCAAGGTGGTGTTACTCTATCTTTTGACTTTTTAAATACTTTTTTAATCTTTGCTTCTGCTCGATTTGGGTAGACTTTTGTAATGATAACCGACATTTCTTCACCAGGAATTCCTCCAGGAACAAAGACAACTTGTCGTTGATGAAATCCGATCCCTTCTCCATTGATGCCTAATCGTTTGATGGATAGAGGGATTGTCTCACCAATCTTCATAATAGGATTATTTTGTTTAGTATTCTTCATAATTATTTTCACTCGTTTCTTAGCTAAAAGTGGCTTTCCTTATTGTAGACGAAACTTGCTCGTTCTACCAACTTCAAATTCAACTTACGAAGGGGCAAAGCTTTTTTGTCTCTTCAATTCAATCAATTAAATTCGTTTGTGAATTGTAAAAACCATACTAAAGTCAGATTGTGTAGATTTTTCAAAATCTCTATAATAGCTATAACGAAAGCGCTTTCGTGAATTGAACTCTTATTTTTTTAATCGATTTCGAAACCGGTTTCGTTTCAATGTTCATAACAAAGGAGGAGAATGTTCAGTGAAAAAAATCTGCGCTTTTGCAGTCTCTGCTTTATTAATGATGCCAAGTGGTGTAAACGCCTCAACAGAGGATGATGTGAATAAAGAAGTGCAAAAAAAGAAAGAAAAAACCAAATGGTCTCTTACCTGGTCCGATGAATTCAACAAGCCTAAAATTGATCCCCAAAAATGGACATATGATATCGGCAACTGGATAAAAGATGAAGATGGCAATCTCATTACACCAGGCTGGGGAAACAATGAAAAACAGTATTATACGAACTCAGATGAAAACTCATTTATCAAAGACGGTAAATTGATTATCCGTGCTAAAAAAGAGAGCACAACTGATAATTCTGGTACTTATGATTATACGTCTGCCAAATTAAAAACCAAGGGATTATTTAGTCAAACGTATGGCCGGTATGAGGTTCGAGCCAAATCTCCTACAGGCAAAGGGTTATGGCCAGCGGTTTGGATGTTGCCCGAAAAGGATCGATATGGTGGCTGGGCTGCATCAGGTGAAATAGATATCATGGAAGCTTGGGGCAGTAAACCAAATAAAGTGGCTGGCACGCTCCACTATGGTGAGACATGGCCAAACAATCGCTATACGGGCAAAGAATTTGAATTTCCTTTTAACGATGGAATTGATTCTTGGCACACATACGCCATTGAATGGGAACCTGGTGAAATCAGATGGTATGTAGACGGTGAACTGTATCAAACCCAAAATGAGTGGTATGCAAAAAGTCAAAATAATCCGATCAAGTTTTCGTATCCAGCACCATTCGATCAAAACTTTTATTTGATCATGAACCTCGCTGTTGGCGGATGGTTTGATGGAGATCCCGATGAAACGACTACGTTTCCTCAACAGATGGAGATTGACTATGTTCGTGTTTATGAATTAAAAAACCGAGATTATCGTTACCCAGTGGAACCTGCTCCTAAGCCTGTAGAACTGCCTAAAGAAGCTAAACAACCACTTGAAGACGGAAACCTCGTTTATGATGGAAACTTTGAAAAGTCATTTACACGTATCGATCAAAATGAAACACCATTTGATCCCTTCTACTGGAACCTTGTCACTCTTCCTGACTTTGGTGGTGCGGCCTCTGCAGAAAAAGAAATGATCGATAACAAGAATTTTGCTAAGATTACTCCACAAGTTCCTGGATCTTTTTCACATTCTGTACAAGCGATCCAACTTATTTCTCTTGGTAAAAGCGGACGTTACAAAGTCAGCTTTGATGCAAAGGCAGCATCTGATCGACAAATGTCTGTTAAAGTTGGCGGTGGCGCAGAGCGTGGCTGGGGCAAATACTCGAATGAAGAAACGATTAAATTAGGCGATACACTTGAAACCTATTCCTTTACGTTTGATATGCTTGCAGATACGGATCTTGCCGCTCGATTAGAATTCAATTTAGGGAACAACGGAAGCATTCCGGTTTGGATCGGTAACGTGCGTGTAGAAGAAATAACAAATGAACCTATTAATGAGTCTGCCACAAAGCCTCCACTTCCAGATGGTAACCACATATACAATGGCACATTTGATCAAGGCGATATGGATCGCTTAACGTATTGGGAGTTTGTTTCAAATCACAAAAAAGATAGAGCAGTTGTTAACGAGAAAGCTCGTGAATTTCATGCTAATTTAAAGAGTCATTCTTCTAAGAAAACAGATAAGTACCTTGTTCAAAAAGGAATACAGTTGATAAAGGGAAACGAGTACCTTCTATCCTTTAAAGGAAAAGCAGATAGAGCTAGATCCATTGAAGTTGGTGTGCTAGATGAGAGCGGCAATAAATCGTATTTAGCACCCGCAAAAGTGACTCTAAACAAAAAGAGTGATACGCACGAGGTAAGATTTACGTATGAAGGAGAAACATCAGATTATAATAGCCAGTTGATCTTTTATTTAGGTGGAAATTCTGCTGATGTTTACTTAGATGACATGGTTTTGAAGAAATTAACCAATATTCCCGATTACAACGAAGTGGATATACAACCATTAAAAAATGGAGATTTTCTTTCCGGCCTTTCTTTTTGGAACCCTTACATCCATTTCGATGCAAATGCTCAAATTGTGAGTGAAGACGATCAAGCCAAGATCAGCATCGACTCTGAAGGAAATGAGCCTTGGAGCGTTCTTTTAGAACAAGGCAATTTAAAGTTAGTTGAAGGATTGAATTACGAATTACGTTTTTCGGTCTCCTCACAGATCGCTCGCAACATAGAGGTAACGTTAGAGAATGCACAATACAAACGATATTTTGCTGAAAAAGTTGACATCGGAAATGAAGAAACCACATACACGTTTAAGTTTACTCCTACTGAAACAGATACGATGTCATTGAAGTTCCTTCTTGGAAAAAGTCCCGAATCTCCGCTGGGCAAACATGTGATTTATCTAGATAACATACAGCTAAATGTACTTAAATAAATAGGGAACGCTTGAATCTCTGTTTTCTTATAGCAGAGGTTTAAGCGTTTTTTATTGCATGCTTTTTAGTACAAAAAAAGAAACACCTTCGCAATTTATGCAAAAGTGTTTTTTCAAGACTTAAATAATAATGGAGTGGGTACAGATTTTTTAAGCTGTAAGTCGTCTAAGCTTTTAAATGTATAGCCTCTCTTCTGAAGAGCCTCAATCGTGCGTTCAAGTGCATCTGCATTGTCTTTAGACACCGTATGCAGAAGCATGATGCTGCCTGGATGGATCTGCTTCATGATCTGGTTGTACGAATATTGCCAACCACGCTGTTTATTGGTTTCCCAATCTAAAAATGCAAGTGACCAGAACACATGTGTATAACCTTCTTGTTTAGCAAGCATAATCGTTCTTTCGCTAAACACTCCTCTTGGAGGTCTAATATAATTCATATTGGTTTTTCCCGTTATCTCCGTGTATCTGAGCTTTACTTTTTCGAGTTCGTTTTTTAATCGTGCATCAGACACTTGGGTAAGATCTGGATGGTAATAGGAGTGATTCCCTACAATATGCCCTTCTTCAGCCATACGTTTTATTAGGTGAGGGTGAGTCTTCATAAATTGTCCGGTTACAAAAAAGGCTGCAGGTACTTTCTTTCTCTTCAACACATCCAAAACGTTATCGGTATAACCATTTTCGTATCCGTTATCAAAGGTTAAATAGATATCTTTTTTTGCTGGGTCTCCAATAAAAAGACTATCGTATTTATGAATAAGCTCCATGTATCTTGCATCTGTGATCGGAGGCTTCTCTTCCCCTTTTTTCTCAAAATACCATTCCAGTCTTTGATTGGATACGCCTCTTTGAGCATAAATAACATGTGTTTGTGTAAAAAATATGATTGAAACCAATATTAGGCACAGGAGCCGATTGATTCTCATTAAACTTCCTCCTTCAAGCGACAACCTATACCTTTATTTTGTTGATATTGCAGAAAACCATGCTAGGGATATAAAGGAAACGAATGTACTTGGTGATACGAAATGTCTGGTGTTGGTGAATCCTAAAGTTTGCTTCTTCAATCCACAACTTTTGATGCCCAATCCTAAAGTTTGCTCCTTCAATCCACAAGTTTTTGCGATTTATCCACGAGTCTACATGGATAGACACTTTTCGACACTCTTTATTCATCTCACGCTGTAAAAAGCAAAAAACCACAGTTCCATATAGAACTGTGGCTCACTCATACATCATTTTTATTTAAATACTGGTTCTTTAAACTGCTCTAGCTTTTGTAAGGAAGACTTCTCCACATGCTCATGAAGACTGTTTCCGTGTGAGTCCATCGTTACAACGGCTGTAAATCCATTAACGCGGATGTGCCACATTGCTTCTGGAACTCCGAATTTCATAAGGTCGACACCTTCTACTTTCTCCATACACTCTGCGTAATATTGTGCAGCACCGCCGATAGCGTTCAGATAAACACCGCCGTGTTCTTTTAGAGCGGCTAATGTTTTTGGACCCATTCCACCTTTACCAATAACCGCGCGGATTCCAAACTTCTTCATGATGTCGCCTTGGTAAGGTTCTTCACGAATACTTGTCGTTGGTCCTGCCGCTTTTACGACCCAATTTCCTTCAGCGTCTTTTGCCATTACTGGTCCGCAGTGATAGATGATCTGACCGTTCAGATCGATTGGAGCCGGATTATCCATTAAATGTTTATGAATAGCATCTCGACCTGTATGCATCATCCCGTTGATCGTCACAACATCTCCGACTTTTAGCTCTCGGATCTGTTCTTCGGTAATAGGAGCTTCAAGGGTGACGCTTCTCGTTTTTTCTTCCTGCTGTTCAACAGCTGCTGCAGCTTCCTCTTCAGCTTTAGTGAAGTCCACTTCTTCGCCTTCTGTATACAACCATTCTTGAATTTCTCCCGTTTCAGCGTTCAGTTTTACACCTAAACGGCGGTAAGCCCAGCAGTTATAAGCTACTGATACAAAGAAGCTCGCTGGAATACGGTTGATCACGCCAACTTTACAGCCAAGTAAAGTGGTTTCACCGCCAAAGCCCATCGTACCGATACCTAGTTTATTTGCATTTTCCATCACATACTCTTCAAGTTTACGAAGGTTTTCGTTTGGATTTACGTCATCTACAGAACGGAATAACATTTCTTTCGCTAGCTCGTAACCTGATGTACGGTCTCCACCAATCCCAACACCGATAAAACCGGCACTGCAGCCTTGGCCTTGAGCTTGATAAACAGAGTGCATGATACATTTACGGATACCGTCCAGATCACGCCCCGCACGTCCTAGGCCTTCTAACTCAGCAGGAAGGCTATATTGGATGTTCTTATTCTCACAACCGCCGCCTTTTAAGATCAGACGAGCATCAATGTAATCCTCTTCCCACTGCTCAAATTTAATAACAGGTGTTCCGTCTCCTAGGTTGTCCCCACTGTTGTCTCCAGTGATTGAATCAACTGAGTTCGGACGCAATTTCGTATCTTTTGTTGCATCTGCGATCGCTTGACGAATCGCTTTTTTCATCTTAATCTGGTTCGCTCCTACAGGAACTTTGATTTTAAATGTCGGAAGTCCAGTATCCTGACAGATCGGCGAAACATTTTCATCTGCTTTTAAAATATTATCTGTAATCGTATCAAGAGACATCGCAGCACGTGTTCCGGCGTTTTCTTTTAGCTTAGCTGCAAGAATGGCACGGCGAACGTCTTTTGGCAATTTCGTTGATGTTTCTACAATGAGCTTGTACATGCTTTCTTGAAATTTCTCCATCTCTTCACTACCCCTTTGTGACTTGCTATTGTAAGCGTAATCAAAATTATTAATGAGTTCATTATAACAAAAAAAACCGTCTCTTTAATAAAGAAACGGTTTTCGAGCTTATTTTTCTTCCCAATCGTGACGGAACTGTTTGCACTTTTCTTCTAAGTCATCCAGCATTCCGATGATTCGGTCGATCTCTTCAATTCCTGCTGTTTCAGCATCTATAGAATCTAAAACATCAACTAATAAGTCAATACGATTTTTAATATATTCTTTTTGAGAGGATTTATCCTGAATAGAGTTACCCATGTTGATCTCTCCTTTCCATCCCTTCTACTTTAACAAGGTCAGCGGGTTTTGCCAACAGAAGATTATCCTTTTTCTTTAATGTGGGTTCGGTTAAGATAGATACTGTCCATTTATGGTCGCAAAGGAGATGTATGATGGTGTTAAAAACCGAATTAAAAGCGATAACCCCAAAGAACGATCCGTGGGAAGCTTATTTAGATATGAGTGAACATAAAAAACTTCAGCTTTCGAATATAGAAATAACGACAACCACATTGTGCAACATGCGATGTGCGCACTGTGCTGTCGGATACACGCTTCAAACAAAAGACCCTGAGCCTCTTCCGCTTGATCTTGTTATCCAACGACTCGATGAGATTCCTCAATTAAGAGCTTTCAGTATTACTGGCGGTGAGCCGATGCTTTCCTTAAAATCAGTAAATAATTACGTTGTGCCATTGTTAAAATACGCAAGAGAACGTGGTGCACGTACTCAGATCAACTCAAATTTAACTTTAGATTTAGCACGCTACGAAAAAATTATTCCGTATTTGGATGTGCTTCACATTTCCCATAACTGGGGAACGGTGGAGGAATTTTCTGATACAGGTTTTGCCATGATGGAAAAGAAGCCTTCCGTTGACCAACGCCAAGCTTACTTTACCCGCTTAGTTGAAAACGCTCAAGCCTTAACAAAAGCTGGTGTGATGGTATCTGCTGAAACGATGTTAAATAAAAAGACGTTGCCCTACTTGGAAGAGATACATAACCATGTTCTTGAGATGGGCTGTCAGCGTCACGAGATTCACCCTATGTACCCCAGCGATTTCGCGAGTACATTGGAAACAATCTCTCTAAAAGAAATGCGTGAAAGTATTCATCACTTACTTGATATTCGTGATAAGAACACTTGGATGCTATTTGGCACACTACCCTTTTATGCTTGCTCTGAAAACGAAGAGGACTTGCGTTTGATCAGAAGACTTCAAACAGAAGAAAATGTTACAGTTCGTAATGACCCTGATGGAAGATCAAGATTAAACATCAACCTCTTTGATGGGAATATTATCGTGACTGACTTTGGAGATGCTCCTGCACTCGGAAACATTAAAGATACAAGCTTGCTCGACGCGTATGAAACTTGGAACGAATCAGCTCTTGCTAAAGAACTAAGCTGTCACTGTCCTGCCGTTCAATGTCTAGGGCCTAACGTACTTGTAAAACATTCTTACTATAAAGAAGTAGATTTCAAAAATAACACATCAAAGCTTTAAAGCGTTAAAAAGTTATAAACTTTACAAAAGTAAGTTTAAACCGTATAATAGGAGGCAAATATAGACTGTAGAAAAAGCATCGTTTTTTATATAGATAGAGGTGAATGATAATGGATTATAGCACGATGTGTCCGAAGTACGAAGTAGCCATGGATATTATCGGCAAAAAATGGACAGGACTGATCATTCGCGTTTTGATGGATGGCCCGAAGCGGTTTAAAGACATCAAATCCCAGATTCCTGAAATGAGCGATCGTATGCTTACGGAACGGATGAAGGAATTGGAGTCTGTGGGAATTGTGAAACGTAATGTATACCCAGAGACACCTGTGCGAATTGAGTATTCACTGACGGATAAAGGTAATTCTTTAAAAACAATCATCAATGCCATTCAAGACTGGAGCGAACAATGGGTGGACCATTGTTAAATCCGTAGATAAAGCAAAAGGTGGATTAATTCTGCCTTTCTTCATTGCCAGTTGATTGTAGCGAAAGGTGCGAGACTCCTACGGGACGAGCGGTCAGGTGGAGACTCCTAAGGGCGCAAAGCGGCAGGAGGCTCACCGTTCGCCCCGTGGAAAGCGAGCAACCTGTAGCGGAAATCAACTACTTTCAAAGGACACAAAGGTTAAACAAAAAGAAGGACAGCTGATTAAGGAGCTGTCCTTTTTTACATATTGCTTGTATGAAAACTGAAAGATACGTGGTCTTGAACTGGAATCCAAGCTCCAATTCCTTGCTGTGTAACGTTTTGAATCACGATCTCTCTTTTACCGCCTTTAAGAACGATATAGACCTCTCCGTAAGTAACTCTTCCTCTTTCATTAACGGCTGGGACATAACTATTTAAATAACCTACCTGTTTCGGTGACACATGGTACACGTTGGATTTCTTTGTGCCTGCACCAACTGCTGTCTGAAACGACAATGGTAGCTTTGATTTTTCTGCTGCTGTGATAAGCATCATCTTTTGAACAGCTTCACTATTCGGAATCGATGCTGTTAGACCACCGCTCACTTTTTTATGAGCCGTTTGATTATAAGACAATTTCGCAATTGCTTTTGCACCTCTGTTGTCTAAACGGTTTGAATTAATTTGTTGATGTTCCCAGTTCACAGTCGTCTCTGTCGATTGATAAGACAGCGGCCATTGCCCTAAGTAAATTTTTGCACGATACCAGAAAGCTACTTTTGATCCATTTATGGTCGACTCATTCAATAAACGAATTAAATCTGGATTTGTGATTGGAACATCCGACGTTTTAAGCATGGCTTTCGCGAGCTTGCTCGGTTCTAAGTACGGAAGATCTTGTGCAGAGTTAGGATACGTGTTTTCTTTTGATATGCTAAGAACCGAACTCGGTACTTTAATATCTGCCTTTGGAGCAGTTTTTTCTATTTTTTCTGCTTGTTTTTGTTTTTGTTCTGGCTGTTGTTTTGTTTTTTCAGCTGCTAGTGCTGTGTTTGATAACACAAAAAGCATGACAAAAATTAAAATAAAAATTCTCTTTTTCATAACATCCTCCTTTCCCCTATTTTTTTCTAAGCCATAAAATTTATCCATGTTCCCTGCTTTGATTCTCACGGGTATTGTTGGAAAATATAAAGCCCTGATTCTTTAATGAACCAGGGCGCCGATTAAGCATGAATCTCGAAGCTTTCAGTGATATTTATACTATCTTTAACGGACTGGACCATCGAGCAATTTTTTCGAGTGACGTTTAATGCTTTCTCAACCTTCTCTTCTGATAATTCTTTTCCTTTGATCATAAAGTGAAGGTGAATGTCAGATACTCGGTTTGCTTCTTTTTCCACTCTATTTATCTTTGCTTGCACAGAGATATCATCATACTGCATTCTCATACGCTCTAATACTTTCCGAAGAACGCCACCGCTGCATACAGCTATAGAAGAAACGAGTAGTTGAAATGGCCGATAACCATATTCGGCGTTTCCGCTTATCTCAAGTGTTCCGTATTCTACCTCGGTTTCAAATCCATTTTCAGTCATTTTAAATTCCAAATTTAAACACCTCTAATCCTAAACTTACACTCAACTTTTTCTGGTTTCCATTGTACAATGGTTTTAGTTTGTTTTGAAAAGGAGACGCTCATGCAGCTTTCTACGTATAAATTTTCAGTTTTAGTTAGCATTGTTTTTATTTCAGGTTTCGCTCAAGGTATGCTGCTTCCTTTAATTGCAGTCATCTTTGAACAGGATGGTACATCCGCTTCCTTAAACGGTTTCCATGCTACAGCTCTTTATATAGGTATCTTGATCGCTTCTCCATTTATTGAAAAGCCTCTTAGAAGGTTTGGCTATAAACCACTCATTTTAGCAGGACTTTTAGCTGTTGTACTCTGTTTTGCTATGTTTCCTGTTTGGAAAGTATTCTGGTTTTGGTTTGTTTTAAGGCTCTTGATTGGTATTGGAGATCATATGCTTCATTTCTCTACACAAACTTGGATTACGACAAGTAGTCCTGAAAAAAAGAGAGGCAGAAACATTTCTATATATGGTATTGCGTTCGGAGCAGGATTTGGAATCGGACCTCTTATGACAAAGATACTAGAAGTAAACGAAAATCTTCCTTTTTGGCTTGCTGCAGGTCTTTGTTTTCTTTCTTTTCTTTTAATGACGACGATACGAAACGAAACACCTGAAACAGAATCAGCTCGGACTTCTGGTGTCACAGCCATCGATCGCTATAAAGATGTGCTGAAATTAGCATGGGTATCTTTATTGCCACCCTTTGGATACGGCTTTTTAGAAGCAACTCTTCATGGCTCTTTTCCCGTTTTTGCACTTCGGAACGGAATCAGCTTAGATTGGGTAGCGGTTCTGCTGCCAGCTTTTGTGTTAGGTAGCCTTGTTTTCCAGTTACCACTCGGAATTCTCAGCGATAAATTGGGGCGGAAACCCATTTTAATCTTTTCTTTCGTTTCTGGTTTCTTCTCGTTCCTGGCAACCTACTGGAGCATGAACAACTTTTGGCTTCTGATCAGTTTGTTCTTTTTATCAGGAATGTTTGTTGGATCGATGTTCTCTCTTGGCATCGCATATATGAGTGACCTGCTTCCTAAATATCACCTGCCTGCAGGGAATATCTTAGCAGGCATCAGCTTTAGCATAGGCAGCATGTCAGGTCCTATGATTGGGGGAAGTTTTATAAGCTGGTTTGATGGCGGTGCTTTTGTATTCGCTATCTGCGGCATGCTATTTTTGCTCTGTTTACCGATACTGTTTATTAAAAATAATAATGAAATCTCGATAAAGTCTAAAACAGCATAGAAATAATATTTTTCTTTTTACACCATATTAGTAAAGCAGGATTTTTGACTTTAGTGGTTCAATCTTTAAACTAGAAATTAGATAACTTTAACTATCTTCAAAAACAAGGAGTAGATATTTTTATGATGAGACTACGTTCGGATATGCCAGAACTTAACGGTGCTACACAATGGATCAATGGAGAAGTTACTAAAAGTGACTTGATTGGAAATAAACCCACACTTATCCACTTTTGGTCTGTAAGCTGTGGATTATGTAAAGATGCAATGCCTAACATTAATCAATTTCGCGATGACTATAAAGACGAACTGAACGTTATTGCGGTTCATATGCCTCGTTCAGAAAAAGATTTGGATATCGATCAAATTAAAGAAGTAGCAGCTGAACATGATATTACACAGCCAATCTTTGTTGATAACGATCATGCTCTAACAGACGCATTTGAAAACGAGTACGTGCCTGCTTATTATGTTTTTGATGCAGAAGGTAAGCTTCGTCACTACCAAGCAGGTGGAGATGGCATGAAGATGCTTACAAAACGTGTTAACCGTGTGCTAGGAAAAGAAACAAAGTAAGTATACAAAAACCGGACAGCTGTTATCGCTGCCCGGTTTATTTATTTGCCTCTATTTATATAACATCCTCTACATAAGAAAACAGCCATTATTTTAACAATCGTTCGATCCATCGAAAGATCACCGCTAAAAACTTATACAAAAACAGCCCTAGCATAGCACCTATACCATTAAGAAATATATCATCAATATCAAAGATTCGTTTAAAATACTCATATTGAAGAACTTCTATAATAAAACTTGTACCAAAACCAAAAATGAAAATAAAACGCCAAGAGTTAAACACTCGGTAAATTAAAGGCAGCAACAAACCAAATGGTACAAATAAAATCACATTCCCTATAATGTTCTTAAGGATGAGCCAATCATTATCGCTTCTCCACATCTGTCTAATGCTATCAAACAAAACGAGATTAGCTGATTTTCCATAAACATACTCATTAAATGAGAAAAGAGTCGCTTTAATCAGAACTGCCATGTACACGATAAAAACAAGTGTACCTAAAATACTAAAGATGAATCTAACTTTTTTCATACTGCCTTTTCTCCTGCCTTTTAAAGAAATTCCCATAAGTGCCTTTTTAGTGTAACATGCAAAGCTCTTAATGAGATACAGGTAAAAGACACAAACTTTTCTTCGTTACCTATACACATTTCGCAGTATTCGTTCAAAACATGTACTTCTTTTGTACTTTTTCACTATCGTTTCTGAACAAACAAAAAAAGCCGCCCTGCTAAGAGGACAGCTTCATATTATTCGCGTTTAGATTAATGAAAGTCATTCTTTTTGTTTGAGGATTTGCTCGTTTTGTGCTGACTATCATTTTTATTGTTCTTATTGTTGTGGGTCTGTTTGTTGCTTTTTCCCATATCAATAATACCTCCTTAACGACAAGGTATGTATAGTTTTTCCTAGGATTCAGCCTTTAACAAGCCCCTTTTCTTGGCAAAATCAATCTTGAACTTATGAAACGTGGCATTTAGGACGCCTCCAGATAATAAGACGATACCCGTGAGGTAAAACCAAAGCATAAGAACAATAATTGCCCCAATACTCCCGTAAGTAGCAGAATAATTACCAAAATGATCAACGTAAAAGGCGAAACCGAATGAGACGATCTGCCAAAAGAATGTGGCAACAAGTGAACCGTACCAGATCTCACTATATTTGAGCTTTTTACAGGGAGCCAAATAATAGAGAACAGATACAACGGTCGCGATGATGAAGAAGCTGATCAACCAGCGTAATACTCCCCAAATCTGAAGGAACTCTTCACTTAATCCTAAATAGGAAAAGGCTGCGTTTCCAAGCATCTTACCGAATACAGGAAAAACGAGTGCAACAACAAAAGCAAAAATAACGCCAAACGTTAAAAAAATAGCCAATAACCTTGTTTTTATAAAGCTGCGGCATTCTTCAACGCCATATGCTTCATTCAAAGTCTTGATTACAGCATTAATCGCATTAGAAGCTGACCAAATCGTAGCTAGAATACCGATTGATAAAAGGCCGCCACTTCTTCCTTCTAATACAGCAAGTAAATTCTCTCGAACAGAATCCATCGCTTCTGATGGTACAAAGTGTTCTAACAGGTCGAGCGCTTCTTTCGGTTCAATAAAAAAGGCTCCAAGCGTTAATAAGAAGATAAGAAAAGGGAACAGCGAAAGCAGAAAATAATAAGCAAGCTGTGCTGCAAGTCCTGTTACATCTCCTCTTTGAAAACCATGCATGAATTCAATTCCAAATGCTTTGGCTTTCATATGTTTGAGTATATGCCATAATGTCAAAGTTCCTCTCACCCCTTACTTATTTTTATACATTTCCCTTTATCTTTCCCCTTCATTAGGGTGATAAAAACTTTTTTCAGGATAAGTTTATAATTTTTTATAATGGGTAACTTAAGAATAATTCCATATTACAACCTACAAAAAAAAAGGAGGAATTTTAAATGAGTTTATTATGGGCACTTATAATTGGAGGAATCATCGGTTGGTTAGCAGGTCTTTTAACAGGACGTGACGTACCAGGCGGAATCATCGGTAACATCATCGCAGGTTTTGTTGGTGCATGGTTAGGTGGATTATTATTAGGTGATTGGGGACCAATGGTAGCAGGATTTGCAATCGTTCCAGCTATTATCGGTGCAGTTGTAGTAGTACTTATCGTAAGCTTTATCATGCGCAGCATGCGTAGCCGTGCTTAATAAGATTTACTAAAACATAACCCTTTTCAAAAAAGAAAAGCTGGCCAAAGTTGATCATTATATGATCTTCCTTGCCCGGCTTTTTGCTTTGTTACAATAATTATGCAATTCATTTAGGTTGCATAAGGTTTCTTGTTCGTTTAGTCGAGATGATGGTGCTGATTATTGCTCGTTCGTTGAAATTTATAATCGTTCGGGAATATTATGATCGATGGCCGGAATTTATGCTCGGTCACGATTAACGACCATTAAACTAAAATCTTTTTTTAAACACATAACTCGGCATCTCGTAATTCATCTTTTCTGTATAAAATCGGTGAGCGTCTAAACGGTTCACATTTGAACTTAGTGCAACACAATTACAGTTATTCTGAAGTGCAAAAGACTCCAAAAATGCAAGAAGTTCCTCACCAAACCCTTTTGATCGTTCGTTGGAATCAGTGATTAAATCATACAAATAAATATGTTTACCATCATAAAGATTGGTCAGCATCGCAAACCCCGCCAAAGCAACGATTTTCCCTTCATGTATATTGGCAAATAACGTATATCCTTCCTTCTCCATCTGTAAAAAAAGTTCATAGAAAAGGTCTTCTGAAAGATGTGTACGAAGTTGACTCATAACAGGAAAAGCATCACGCACTTCTTGTTCTGATGTTAATTGACGAATTTCACCCATCCGATATCCTCCTGATTAAAACGATTCTCTATTTTTAATTTCGATTAAAAGCCTCTCACAGCCAGTTGTTACAAGATCATATACTTCTTGAAAATTACCTGTAAAATACGGATCCGGAACATCCTCATTCTCATCTTCAGGTACAAAATCCATTAACCTTGCAATCATACCTGTTTTCGTTTGCCCTGCCATTCTATGCATGTTACCAATATTCTCAGCATCCATCCCAATGATATAATCGTAGTCTGTTAAATCTTTTGTCTTAACTTGGCGCGCCTTCTGACCTTCATAGGAAATTTGGTTTTCTTTCAAGATATTCCTTGTTCCCTCATGAGGCGGTTCTCCTACATGCCAATTTCCTGTTCCAGCAGAATCAATAGAAATTTTTTCTGATAAACCTTCTCGATTTACAAGATCTCGAAAAATAGCCTCAGCCATAGGAGATCGACATATGTTTCCTAAGCATACAAAGAGTACTTTAATCATGAATCATACCCCTTTCATCTTCCTTTTAAAGGTATAACAATTTCATCCAATAATAAAGGGAAAATATACACAAAAATAAAACCAGGTTGATCCCCGGTTTTATTTGTTCTGTTAATTATGCTGTTGAATTTACAATAGATTGTTTCGAAAAGCTGCTTGCCCTCGGAACACGAGCATCCTGTGACGGATTGAAATCACTACGTACTTTGGTATGAACTGGTCTTTATGTGAAGTTCTTCTTAACTGTCTTTTCTTTCACTTCACTGACTAGTTGATTGGAGTGCAAGATGGGAGACTCCTACGGGACGAGCGGTCAGTCCGAAAAGTGAAAGTGACTCGTTCAGCCCCGACAAGCAACAGTTGAATGGGCTAGGAAGGTGCACTTTGCCTTCTTGACCATTCAACTTTTGACCTCGAGGGGCTAGTCACTGGAACTAGACAGGTGGAGACTCCTACTGGCGCAAAGCGGCAGGAGGCTCACCGCACGCCCCGTGGAAAGCGAGCATCTGGAACGGAAACCAACTGCTTACAAAGCATCGTTTGCCATAACCGTCTAGTTAAGCCAGATAAGCCTCTCGAACGGACTCATTTGTAATGAGCTCATTCCCTTGACCAGCCATCACGATCTCTCCAGTCTGCAGCACATACCCTCGATTCGCGATTTGCAGAGCTTGAAACGCATTCTGTTCAACTAGAAGAATCGTCATTCCTTCTTTATTGAGATCACTGATAATATCAAAAATTTGTTCTACAATAACAGGAGCTAATCCCATTGAAGGTTCATCAAGCAACAAGAGACTTGGCTTTGACATCAATGCACGACCCATGGCAAGCATCTGCTGCTCACCGCCGCTCATTGTACCCCCTTTTTGGGTTAGGCGTTCTCTCAACCTTGGAAAATAATCGAAGACCTGTTCCATCCGCTCTTTGATGACCTTTTTATCTTTTACGATAAAAGCACCCATCTCTAAGTTCTCTTTTACCGTCAGTCTTGGAAAGATCCTTCTTCCTTCAGGAACGTGCGCAATACCCGTTTGAGCGGTAATGTGGGCAGGTTGTTTAGAGATATCTTTTCCTTCATAGATAACAGAACCTGTTTTCGGCAGAACCTGTCCGCTGATTGTTTTTAAAGTCGTGGATTTTCCTGCACCGTTCGATCCGATTAATGTAACGATTTCCCCTTTTTCTACAGAAATGCTAATACCTTTTAGCGCATGAATACCACCGTAATATGTGTTTATATCTTTTAATTGTAGAATACTCATCGTTCTCCTCCTTACGCTGGTGTTACGGCACTTTTTCCAAGATAAGCTTCAATCACCTTTACATTATTACGGATTTCAGCGGGCTTTCCTTCAGCGATCTTTTCACCATGATCCAAAACAAAGATCTGTTCAGATATCTGCATCACTAGCTTCATATCATGTTCGATCAAAACAATCGTTACATCCAGATCCTCTCTCATTCGATGGATGAACTCTGTTAACTCACGCGTTTCTCTCGGATTCATGCCTGCCGCTGGTTCATCTAAAAGCAAAAGTTTTGGTTTCGTAGCCAGTGCACGGGCAATCTCAAGCCTACGTTGAGCTCCATAGGATAGATTTTGAGCATCTTCGTTCAAATGCTTAGCGAGGCCAACATATTCAAGCCAATGGTACGCTTCTTCTTTTGCCCTCTGTTCTTCTTCTCTTACCTTTTTTGTTTGAAACAGGGTACCAACAATCCCAGCTTTCAACTGTTTATGCAAACCTACCATCACATTTTCGAGAACAGTAATGTTTGAAAAAAGACGTATATTCTGGAACGTACGAGCAATTCCGTGCCGGGAGATCTCATGTGGCTTTAACCCGACTAAAGAAGTTGATCCGAGTTGTACATTCCCATTGTCTGGCTGATATACTCCTGTGATTAAGTTGAAAAAGGTAGTTTTCCCTGCTCCGTTCGGTCCGATTACAGCTGTTATCGAACCTTTTTCAACCGTCATATCTACTGAATTTACGGCAACCAGTCCGCCAAACTGTTTTGTAAGATTACTAACCGTTAATATCGACATCTTTATACCGCCTCCTATGCCTGAAACCCTTTGTCAGGTTCAACCGTAATCTGTTCTTTTCTGTGCTTTTTAGACCCCTCTTTAAGAGATTCTTCATCAAACACAGGATTTTTAGATGGTATTAACCCTTGAGGGCGATAGATGGCAAATATGATTAATATCGCTCCAAAGATAAAACGTTGCATTTTTGCTGGAGCGAGTGCTTCTGGAAAACTGATCACACCATCAAGACTCAATTGATTTAAGTAATTCGTTACCTCTGTAAGTACCTGTAGGTTTAATATTGTGATCACGGCTGCACCAAGAATTACACCTGGAACACTGCCCATACCTCCTAAGATAACCATTACTAGGATTGTGATGGACTCTAGCAATGTGAAACTCGTCGGATCAACGAATGTTTGTTTCGCTGCAAAGACAACCCCCATCATTCCTGAAAAAGAAGCCCCGATTGCAAATGCTAAAAGCTTCGTACGCACAAGGTGGATACCCATCGATTGTGCAGCGATCTCGTTTTCTCTAACCGCTTTCCAAGACCGGCCGATTTTTGAGAACTCAAATCTTCTAACAGCTAGAATGACAAGAAACAAGATAGCAAGAACAATAAAGTAGAATTGGTTTGGATATACAAACTGATACCCGAAGATCTCTGGAGGTTTAACAGACGCTAGGCCCATTGCTCCATTCGTGATATTCACAGGCTTATCCAGGTTATTGAACACAATTCTAATGATCTCACCGAAACCAAGCGTAACGATCGCTAAGTAGTCTCCTTTTACACGAAGTACAGGAATTCCTAATAAGACACCGAATAGTGCCGCTACAAAGCATCCGATTAAAATAAAGATCCAAAAGCTTTCACCGGATAAAGGGAACGTTCCGAACGGCATAAAGTTAGCAGCTTGTCCTGTTGCAAAGATTCCATACGTATATGCCCCGATTGCAAAGAAAGCTACGAACCCGAGATCCAGTAAACCTGCTAAACCAACTACAATATTAAGTCCCAATGCCATCGCTACATAAATTCCGACAACCGTAGCGACTTCCATATAAGATTGATAACCTGGTCCAGTGCTCGATACAAAAGGTATTACTCCGATGAGTACGACACCTGCGATCAACCATTTTAGACGGTCTGGCAATTCTGTATAATACAGAAGCAATAATGAGAACAACAGCAACAGAAAAGCTGTTACAGATGCTTGGGCAAGATATAGGCTCAAGGAGGTAACCAGTACATAAAGGACGAGCAGAATAATTTGTGCCAGCTTGTTGCCTTTTAATTTACTTGTCAGCTTATTCATCGCTCTTCACCTACACTTTCTCAGTAACTGCTTTACCAAACAGTCCTTCTGGTTTGAAAATTAAAACGACGATTAGAATGGCGAACGCGAATACATCTTTATACTCTGCGCCAAAGATACCACCCGTTAATAGTTGCAAGTTGGCAGCTGCAAACATTTCTAGAATCCCTAACATCAATCCTCCAGCCATAGCACCACGAATATTACCGATGCCTCCAAGGACTGCAGCCGTAAATGCTTTTAATCCTAGGATAAAACCAATATACGGATCGATCGTTCCGTATTGAACAGCAAACAGGACACCCGTTGCTCCACCTAATGCCGACCCGATGAAAAACGTTAACGAAATTACTTTGTTCACATTGATAGACATTAGTGAAGCCGTTTCACGATCTTGAGCGACTGCTCTCATCGCCATGCCCCACTTCGTTTTATTTACGAAAAAGTCCAGTCCGATCATCATGATCACTACTGCAATGATTAGAATCAAAGTAGATGTTTTAAAGAACGCATCACTAAACGAAGAGGAAATGCTAGAAAATTTAATTGAAAATTGCTCATTAAACATGGATGGACCAGTTAATATATAATTTCCTCTTTTGTATTCTGTAATAAAACGAACAAGATCCTGCAGCAAAAACGATACACCGATCGCTGAGATCAACGTGATCAGTTTTGGTGAATTCCGGAGCGGTCTGTATGCCATCCGCTCTATTCCAACACCCATGAAACCGGTTAGGATCGACGTAACCACCAACACAAGAATTAAAGCTAGAATGGCAGGCATCGCTGCTAACCAACCCATGCCTGTCATGAGAATCAGCATCGCAACTCCGATAAAAGCACCTGTCATAAAAATTTCACCGTGGGCGAAATTAATGAGCTCTAATATTCCATAAACCATCGTATAACCAAGTGCAATAACTGCGTATATCGCACCAAGAGCAATTCCATCTACGAGTACTTGAGGCAGACTTTGTAAAATGTCAGCTAACATAAATATTCCTCTCTTTCACGTCTGGGGAGTGTATGTAAAAAAGAAGAGGGACATGGCCGTTGGGGTCATTCCCTCTCTTGTAAACATAAGTTTACTTACTGATTTCGCCTTCTTGAACGCCTGGATATTTAGCTTCACTGAACTTGTAGATGTATACTTTAGCAAACTTGTTGTCACCGATATCATCAAAACCGACCTTCGTAACAACACCTTGGAAATCTTGAATCTTGCGGATTTCTTCTGCTACTTTTTCACGTGCCGGGAGGTCTCCGTCACTTCCTTCGATCGCTGCCTCAAGTCCTTTTAATAGGACGCTCATAGAATCATAGCCATAAGCCGAATAAGACTCTACGTTCTTGTTGAACTTCTCTTTGTATTTAGAAGAGAAATCTTTGCCTTCTGTTGTTTTACTCGCATCAGCTGCTACCGAAGTATAATAAACGTCTGTTACAGCATCGCCTGCGATTTCAACTAAAGTAGATGAGTCCATTCCATCTCCGCCCATGAACGGAATCTTAATCCCTTTGTCACGAGCTTGTCTGATTAATTGACCGCCTTCTGTGTACAATCCACCGAAGAACACTAAATCAGGTTTCTTTGATAATACTTGTGTAAGTACACCGTTAAAGTCTTTCTCACCAACGGTAATCCCTTCATATCCAAGTATTTCAGCTCCAGCATCTTCAGCTGCTTTCTTAAATGCATCAGCAAGACCTGTTCCGTACGCTGTCTTGTCTTGGATAACGAAGATTTTCTTCGCTCCTAATTTATTGATCGCAAAATCTGCCCCTGCAGGACCTTGGAAATCGTCACGTGCTACGATACGGTTAACTGTTTTAAGTCCACGGTCCGTTACCTCTGTGGCAGTATTAGCTGGAGATACCATTGGCACTTTATACTTTTCATAAACTTCAGATGATGGGATGGATACGCCTGAATTCAAGTGACCCACAACCCCAAGGATTGATTTATCTGAACCAATTAGCTGTGCGTTTGCTACACCTTTTTTAGGATCGGCCTGATCATCATACGGCTGAAGCTGAAGCTTGTACCCTAAGTCTTCAAACTTCTTCTTGTTTTCTTCTAGTGCCAGTTGTGCACCAAGCTTAATAGATTCCCCAAGTGTTGCACTACCGCCAGATAAAGGAGTTTGCGTTGCGATCTTGATTACTTTTCCGCTTCCGCCCCCTCCATTGCTTCCTTCTGAACCGCCAGAAGAATTACAACCTGCCAAAAGTCCTAGTGATAATGCAGAAACCGCTAATACTTTTAACCCTCTCTTAATCCCCACCTAAAATCCCCCTTGTTTTGAATATTATGATAATTTCCACTATTTAAAAAAATAGTACATGAAGAAAAGAGATTAGACAACTAAATTTTTGGAAAAAGAGAATTTTTATGTTAAATTTAAAAGTTTTCCCCAATATTCAACATATTTCTTTGTCGTTCGATGTCTAGAACTTTAGTAGGAAATAAAAAAAGGTTCCACCGAAATAGCCAGTGAACCTTTAATCTTATTTTCATTTATTTAAAATTTTCACATGGTACTTTCGTGTTCGTGGACCATCAAACTCGCAAAAGTAAACACCTTGCCAAGTTCCTAACAAAAGCTTGCCGTTTTGAATAAATACAACTTGAGATGAACCGACTGTACTTGCTTTAAGGTGTGAAGCGGAGTTACCTTCAGCATGGCGATACTTCGGGTGTTCCCATGGATATACCTCGTCCAATCGCATGAGCATATCATGGACAACATCCGGATCTGCATTTTCATTAATCGTAATTCCTGCTGTCGTGTGCGGACAGTATATGTACATGACCCCATCGTTCACACGCTGCTCTTCTAGATAAGCCTCCAGTGTACTTGTAATCTCATACATCTCATCTCTTTGATGCGTTTGTATCGTAAATACTTGTGCCAATTTTATCCCTCCTCTTCCTTCTTATTTTGATGATTCCCTATGAAAATCCTTTTTAATACTTGAAGTTAGCCACTTTAAGATTTCGTTAGCCAAAAAAAAGAGAGGAGTGGTCATAAAACCATTCCTCTTCCATTTCACTTATTTACGATGAACGCGTGTGCGGTCACCAGCGATCTTTTTCCATTTTGCTCTTTCTGCATTCGCTAGCTTTTGATCTTCCTTACGTGCGAAGTAAGCTAATTCACGCTGAAGTTTTACATAACTGTTATAGCGATCTTCCTTTAACTCACCTGTTTCAATCGCTTCCTGCACCTTGCACCCTGGTTCGTTTTGATGCGTACAATCGCGAAAACGGCATAGTTCCGCATACCCTTCAACATCTTGAAAACTTTGACCTAAGCTGCTGTCGCCTTCCCACAATTGAAGCTCTCTCATTCCTGGAGTATCGATTAAGATCCCACCACTTTCCAGAACAAGCAGCTCACGATGAGTGGTCGTATGCTTTCCTTTTCCGTCTTCTTCACGAATAACGTTTGTTTTCAATACCTCTGACCCGAAAAGCTTGTTTGCCAGTGTTGATTTTCCAACACCAGAGGAACCTAATAGAGCAACGGTTTCACCTTCTGAAATATAGGCAGCTAGATCTTCAAGACCCGAGCCTGTTTCTGCACTAACTGCAAAAGTAGGAACTCCAAACGCGATGGTTTCCACTTCATCTATAAACTTTTGAACATCGTCACAAAGATCAGCCTTGCTTAAAACAATAACTGGAGTCGCTCCGCTTTCCCAAGCCATTAACAAATAGCGCTCAAGTCTGCGAAGGTTAAAGTCTTGATTTAGAGCATTGACTAAAAAGACCGTATCTACATTTGTCGCAACAATTTGTTCATCCGTTGTTAAGCCGGCTGCTTTTCGAGAAAACTTACTTTTGCGCGGCAGTATTCCGTGGACGTAAGCTTTTCCCTCTTGCGGAATAGCCTGAACAGCGACCCAATCTCCAACTGCTGGGAAATCATGACGTCCTGTTGCATGAAAGCGAATCTTCCCTGTGATTTCCCCTAATAATTCACCATGCTCCGTCAGAACACTATAGAGTCCCTTATGCTCTACGCTAATTCTTCCTGGAACAAGATCTTGATTTTCATATGATTTAAACGATTCTTCAAATGTTTGATTCCAACCTAGTGATTTTAAATTCAATGTAATACCCTCCGAATAAATGTTGTCATTTTATAAAAGTCTTTTTTCCGCAAATGATGTTGCTTCTGAAAGTGTTGATTTCCGTTCCAGGTTGCTCGCTTTCCACGGGGCAGGTGGTGAGCCACATTCGAATGTTTCACATTTAAGTGTCTCACCTGCCCGCCTGTCCCGTAGGAGTCTCGCACCTTCCACTCCAATCAACTGTCAAAGGTGTCAAGAGTTAAAAGCAACAACCTTTTAGCGTTTACAAAATAGAAAAAGAACCTAAATATACTTAGGTTCTTTACCGAAAGAAGGGTACACAAATACCCCTCTTCATATAAAAAACCATGGCACTGTTGTACAGCCCATGGTTACATGACAAATTTAAGCGAAGATATTACATACGCAAATAAACTACTTGCGCTTCTTCATCGTCCCAATAGGCTGTACATAATTTACACTCTCTGAAGTCAATCCATTAAGTTGTCTCATGATACATACCTCCTTGGGTTTCATTTAGATTAGTTACTTTACATCTACACTATAGCAGTATATGCATAATATGTAAATAGATGCATATTTTTATTTTTGAACAGAAGCATTCTGATAACCTTCAATGATCCGTTTGATCATAGGCATATCCATGTGAAGGGGTGCTGCTTCTATTTCTTTGAGCATTTGTTGAGTGTTGCTGTCATCGAACGTGATGTTTCTGTTCAAGTAATTTTTATAAACATCAATCACGCTGTTGAGAAGCTGTTCTTCTTCATTTAGAGACGGCTCGTAATCATACGGAGCAAGCTTAAACAGTTCAAGTCCAGCTTTTTCCCTCATTACTTGAAAAACATCTGCACTAAGAGGTGGATTGTTATTTGTAATATGATAGATCTTCGTTTCTCTTCCCTTTTGTAGAACACCAGATAAAACATCTGCTACATAATCAACAGGAACAAGATTCTGTGTACTGCCTTCTTCACACAATAAGTGGAATACGCGATCTCCCATTCCTTTTCTCTGGAATCTTCTCTTAAAAACTTCAAGGCTTCGGAGTAATCCATACAGCGTAAACTTTGAATCTGCTTCCCCTGTTTTAGAGTCGCCAATAATGATTGCCGGTCTTAAAATACTTACGTTAAAACTATCTGTAAACTCCATACATAAGTGCTCTGCTTTACACTTACTTTCTTCATATGGATTGTTAAAGACATTGTTCACACTGTGTAATTCTTCTTTAGCAAATTCGCCTTTGCCAAGAGTATAGGCTGTGCTTACATAATAAAAATGCGATACACCCATTTTCTTTGCAGCATGAAGTGCATGTTGTGTACCTGTATAATTTATTTGAAAAAGTTCGTCTTTAAGGTCCAAGTCAAATTTAACAAGGGCAGCCATGTGATAAAATACATCAATTTTATCTGAAAGCTCTTGCTCCGCTTCCTTCGTCATTCCTAAGTGAGGAGCGGTAATATCCCCTTGAATAATATGAATAACGCCATTCAAATCAGCTGTCTTGTGAAGAAGCTGTTCCGCTTTTTGTAAGTTTCGCGCTAACACATAAAGTGTATGACCTTCACGCGCCAAGTTTTGAATTAAGCGACCACCTAGAAAACCAGTTGCTCCGGTTAAAAATATTTTCATTGAGCTGTTCCTTCCTATTCCTATATCACCATACTTCTGCTTATATAGTACCACAACATTACTTGTATGTTGCCGGTTTCAATAGCTGTGCTAAATTAAGCCACAAAATAAAAAAGCTGCTAAAAAGCAGCCTTATTTTTCATCATCAGGTTTCGCAATATTAACAGCAGGCATCTCACTATTCATGTAATCAGTAGGATGGCCATCTGTTTGTTCATTCTGGTCATAAAAATAAGCGTTGATCTCTTGTTCTGCGTGAGCAGTCGGATCTTCAATAGGTTGTTGGTTCTTATGTTCCTTGTCCACAGTTACTCTCCTTTTCCACATGATTCACAAGCTTTAAATACTTCTTCATACTGAAGCTTTTCATTCGCATCAAACGTATGATTGCTGAATTGGACAATTCCTTCTTGATCGATAACAAAACAGGATCGAATGGCAGTTCCATCCTTTTCGTTAAGAACACCAAACTTCTGCGTTACTTTTTTATGCCAATCAGCTAGAAGCGGATATGGCAAAGTTCCTAAAGCAGCTGCAAATACATTGTGTGAGTAAATGTGATCAACACTGATCGCAAGTACTTCTGTATTTGCATCTTCAAAGCGTTTATAATCCTCTTTCCAAGAGGTTATTTCCTTAATTCAACCAGGTGTAAAATCTAGCGGATAAAAAGCCACAAGGACATTCTTTTTCCCTTTAAAGTCTGATAGCGAAATATCTTTTTTTAATGTAGACGGTAACGTAAAATCGGGTGCAAAATCACCTTTTTGTAGCAACTATCCCACCTCCTTGCGTCTTTATGAATATACTTCCCTGAACATATAAAAGAAAACGTTGGAATATATAGTCATTGCATGGTGATGTCTAAAAAAGCTGAAGACTTATAAAAACCATTTCAAGACTTATAAATTTTTTTGAGGACTTATAAAAATGTTTGAAGACGTATAAATTTTTCCGAAGACTTATAAAAGAAAATTTCAGTACAAAAAAGCCAGGGACCGCGAATCCCTGACTTCATTTTCACTATTTTGTTTCAGTTTCTACTGTGATTTCAACTGTGTTTTCAGTTTTATCTTCTTGAGTTGCAGGTACTTCAACAACTTTTGAAGCATCTTCTTCTAAAACATCTTCAACTGCTAAAATTGCCGCGTTGATTGCTGCATGAAGCTTTGCATTTTCAGAAGCGTGCTCAACTGCTAATGAACGAATTTTGTTCAAAAGAGCAGAAACTTCTTCTTCAGTCGTAGTTTCTTCAGTTGCCGGAGCTTCTTCTGTCACTTCTTCTTCAGTCGTAGCCTCTTCAGCTGCCGGAGCTTCTTCTGTCACTTCTTCTTCAGTCGTAGTCTCTTCAGTTGCCGGAGCTTCTTCCGTTACTTCTTCTTCAGTCGTAGTTTCTTCAGTTGCCGGAGCTTCTTCCGTTACTTCTTCTTCAGTCGTAGTTTCCTCAGTTACTGGTGCTTCTTCAGTTACTTCTACATCAGCATGTACAGCAGCGCTTGGTGCAGCATGCAATTTCGCATTTTCACTTGAACGCTCAAATGCATTAGAGTTGATTTTATTTTGAAGAGATTTGTTTTCTTGAACTTCTTCTGCGTCTTCAGAATCTTCTTCGTGAGAATGATCTTCTTCATTCTCAGTATCATCGTCCTCTTTTACTGCATCATCGTCAGCAATAACATCTGTTTTCTCTTCTTCTTTGACTGGGTTATCTTCATTTTCCTCTTGAACTGCTTCACCTTCAGAATCTTCATCGTCTTCTTTAACTGCGTCTTCATCAGAAACAACGTCAAGATCCTCTTTACGAGTGGCATCCTCATCTTCAGTCACTGAATCTTCTTTTTTACCTTCTTCAGGATTTGTTGTAACAGGAACTTCAATCTCAATGACTTCCGTTTTTTCTTCCTCAACAGGAATTACAACTTCTGTAGGTTCTTCAGTAACAGGTTTTGCAACAGGCTCATCCGTTTTAGTCGGAACAGCATGAACCGCTGCATTTGGAGCAGCGTGTTTCTTTGCTGTTTCACTTGCATGTTCAGCAGCTTGTGAATGAGTTTTATCTTTTGCAGGCTTTTCAGCTTTTACTGGCTTAGCGGCTTTCTCAGACTTGACTGGCTTTTCAGCTTTTACTGGCTTTTGAATTTTCACAGTAACTTTAGCTGGTTTTTCAAACTTTTCATCCTTAGCTTGTACGTTACCATGAGATCCCTTTGTACTTTGAGCAGCAATAGCCTTTTCTGATTGGTGCCCAGCCGCTTCAGCAGCCCCTGTACCTACGACAGCTGCAAGAGTTATTGTTCCAGCAAATACGATTGATTTTACGAATGTACGGTTGACTTTTTTCATTTTAATTCGCTCCTTAAATTTTCAGATAGTTGGTTACACCACAATCTTTTTGAAAAAATAAAGAGCGTTTTCCGGTGGCCGTGCAGGCGGTGCGTTCACCCATTGACTTCTTAAGAGGTCCATTCTGCTAAAATACACAGATATCTTTTCCCCTTCTTCAAAAATAATCGGCAACACTAAGCTAGCTTTAAAGTTAGCTAATGACGCTGTTCCCGCCCCACCATCAGTCTGGTTCGTTGGTGGACTAGATCCTTGTCCTGTTGTTGCAGGGATTACCTTTGAAACAGGATGTGTTGGTACTTTTGAAGACCCATTATTTGATAACGGAGAAGCATCCTTTTTCACATGTGGACGACTACCATTCTCCTTCAATGGAATAGGCTTCATTTTAAGTACCTTTTCTGTTTCTTTTAGTGATAAAGATTTGTGTATCACTGTTTTTCTATGTATAGCAATTGATGATTCAGCTTTTTTCAAATGTGAACGATCTTGATTAACGCGTTCAGTCTGCTTCATCGGGACATGTTCTTTAGTCTGTCTCTGAGGAACTGGTTTTTTTACCCTGCTTCGGTCGTTTGCATTCTGAGAATTTTTCTGTTTAGAAATCAAAACTTGTTTTGACAGCTTTGTTTCAGATCGTTTTTCAGAACCCTTAATCTCAGGTTTCTTATCCTTAACTTCTGAAGGCTTTGTTTTCAATTCTGTTCCTAATTGTTTTGTTGCTCGCACTGGAACACGATCTGTTGTTTTACCTTGCTGTACAATTTTCTGATTGCTTCGTTCAGTTGTTTGATTCCGTTTCTCTACATCTTCTTTCTCTGCAAAGACTTCTACAGGAATAAAAAGGACGGCACCCGCGATTAAACTCTGCATAATGAGGTTTGATATTCGCATAAATTCACCTCCCTTCTTTCCTTTATATATTACTTCCATATCATTTAATTTTTGTCGGTCTTTGTCTAAAATAGTCATAATTCCCTAATTCGTTAATTGATTATTACAAACTGCCTTTATAAAGATGGATGGTTGTGCATATTATTTTAATGAATGAAACTTTAATGATGATTGCACGTATTTTTAGTATGGAATGAAGGGAGGAATTTTCATGAGAAGTGCGAATCCTGCTTTAAAAGGCTCCACTTTTGATAAGTTCAGAGGGACGTCTTTTAGCAAGAAAATGACTTTATCAGGTACAGTAAACAAAACGTTTATTCTGCTTCTTATCTTGATGGCATCTGCTATATTTACATGGTATCAATACAATCTAGGTAACCCTGTTGGTCATTTTATTGTGATCGGTTTGATTGGAGGTCTTGTGACAGCATTAATCGTTGCATTTGTGCCTAAGACAGCACCATTACTTGCACCGGTATATGCCGCACTAGAAGGACTTGCTGTTGGGGGAATATCCGCTAATTTTGAAGCTCAATTTAATGGCATTACATTGCAAGCTGTCGCTTTAACTTTTGGAACGTTGTTCGCCTTATTGCTCGCTTATATGTTCAGGATCATTAAAGTGACTCAGAATTTCCGATTGATTGTTTTCTCAGCGACTATGGGAATCATGCTTGTTTATCTCACTAGCTTTATCTTAGGTTTTTTCGGTATGAGCGTACCTTACTTACACAGCACAGGTCCGATCGGGATCGGAATTTCACTGTTTATCGTTGTGATCGCTGCACTAAATTTAGTTTTAGATTTTGATTTTATTGAATATGGAGCAGATCGCGGAGCTCCTAAATATATGGAATGGTACGGTGCTTTTGGACTCATGGTCACGTTGGTCTGGTTGTACTTTGAAATATTGCATCTGCTTGCAAAATTACGAAGAAACTAAAAAAGAGAAGCCCGCAAAAAGGCTTCTCTTTTCTTACGTTAGAATGTTAATCCATCTATAAATCGTCCAGCATCCTATACCAATATTTACTGCATATAATGCCGCTAGCATGACTTTGTTATCATGAGTAACCAGCTGCACAAAATATAACGTTCCCCATAGGATGAGAATCAGCAATGCCCATATGAGGCTGCTATCATTTCCTTGCATGACTGCTCCATAGCTGAAGATCCATGTATATGGAAGCAAAAGGAATCCAGTTATAAAGTACATGCCATGGACACCGTGAGTTTGCAATTTGTTAGTTAAAGGTGCTCCTTTAATCATTACTACGTAAAGCAAACAAATCCCAATAACTACACCGAGAAAAAAGCAGATTTGAAAGATTTCATAGAAGAAAACAGGTAGTACAGAAAATGCGTCCAACCAAAACAATCTGCTAAAAAAAAGAATGGTTAGGCCGAATAAGATATAAGGTATGGAATAGAGAGTTCGAATTCCCTTCCATACGGTATGCCCTAATAAGAGAAGGCCATAAATAAAAAACAAAAAACCCAGCAGTTTGCTGGAAAAAAGCATAAGGAAACTGTATAAACAGAAAAGAACGGCAAACGCAATATGATAGAAATAATCATATTTTGTATGCCTAGCTTTTTTTAACGTGTTATTTATTAAAATCATGTTGCACCTGCCAAGACTTGTCGTGTTTATACATTTATCGTCAAAGACTGGTTATTTTCAAGTTATTCCTTTGGCACTTTGATCACACCGCGCATGTGCCAGAGATGAATGAGCTCTAATCGTTTTCGATATTGTTTCGCCTGAAGCCTGCCTTTTTTGTATCTCTTCTTCAATAGCTGCATATAATCTTCAATCTTAATATGATAGTCATTCATTCTTTTACCCACCCTCACCAATTATCTCATTGTCATATTCCCGAATTTAGTCGAAATGTAACATGAATTTTTATAAAAAATGAGTAAAAGTAAGAAAAAAGTATTACTGGCCTAATTGCTTAATATCGTTCAATAAGTCCGTGTATACTTTGACATCATCTAACAAACCACTCTTCTCCAAAATATCAGGAGTTAGTTCTCCGTTCTCTACCGCAGTTAAATATTTATCTATTCCCTCTTGGAACGTTTGATTCTGTTCCATCACCTGATTATGAATATCTTCGAAAACAGATGGTGGTGATAGTTCATTAAACTCTTCAATAGTTGTATTCATATCTTGGAGTGCCTTCTCTAGCTCAACACGTGCATTCTGATCGGAGACAGCTTTCTCCGCTAACGAAGGGATTTCTTTTGAAAATTGTTGTACATCGTTAATGTATTCAGTTGCTTCTGGTACATAATTAATACCGTTCGTTACGTCTTCAACTGCTGAACACCCTGTAAGGACACTGAACGATAAAAGAACAGCCAGTAATGTTTTTTTCATATGATCTCCTCATTTCTATTTTGTCTTCTATATTTGAATCTAATTTCTTTGGTTTTCACTTATTTTTATACGAGTTGGCTGCAATTAAGTTTCAAAATGGGACAATCTAATACTAGTTCAAAACAGAAAGGCTGATTTATGATGGCAAAAAAAGATAAAGAGATTGAAGGTAAAAAAGATCTGTACTTAGACGTTGACCGAATGATGAACGAAGGAATGGCCGGGGGTACAGTGGCAGACGAAAAAGATCTAAATCAGATCGGCTATGATTCTGGAATCGAAACCCAAGAAGAACCGCCAATAAAAGTAGATAAAAACAAGTAGAGCCGCTCATTTTGAACGGCTTTTTCCTTTTAAGATCTTAACTTATTCATTCTATGCAGTACCTCATTATATCGCCGATCGAGCTCTCCTTTTTTACTGATATCTGAACAGAGGGAAAGCTGACTGATCAGTTCTGTCATCTCAAACTGCAGCTTGAGCAACTCATCTTCATCGTGATCGTTCTTGCTCTGCTTTCCGCTTCGCTTCTTAAACTCTGTATAGTTCCCTTCGAACCAAAATGCCTTTGGCGGCTGCAGCTCTAGAATGTGTGTAGCTGTCTTTTCCATCAAACGTCTGTCGTGTGTAGCCAAGATAAACGTACCAGGATAGGCTACCAAGACTTCTTCTAACGCTTCTCTTGTAAACAAATCCAAGTAATTTGAAGGCTCATCTAACAACAATAAATTGTAGTCACTTAAAAAAAGTTTGGCTAAAGCGGTTTTCATTTTTTCGCCACCACTTAATACTTCTACTCTTTTGTATACATCCTCACGTTTAAACAACAATCTAGCTAAGACTGTTCTAACCCATGTTTCATCGTACAAACTATGTTCCATCACGTTCTGAAGAATACTTTTTTGTGGATCTAAGATATTAAGATGCTGATGAAAGTAACCTATTTTAAGCTGATTGGATTTATCAATCGTATCATTTCCATTATAGATCTCTTGTAGCAAGGTTGATTTTCCTGTTCCATTCTTGCCTGTCAATACAATCTTCATTCCCGGTTTTACGGAGAACGTAAGATTGTTAATCAGCTGCTTCCCATTAAATCCTAGAGTGAGATCTTTTACAGCTAATGCTTGTTTTCCATGAATTCTAGAAAATCGTTGTATGTCGAATTCAACATTTTGCTGTTTCTTTGGCTTTTCTTTTTTATCGAGCATTTCAATTCTTTTTTCGATTACTTTTGATTTTTTCTCAAGTGAACGCTTTGCATTTTGAAGTTTTCCTTTGCCTAACTTTGCTTCACTATAAGACATGCGTGATGGTTTGTTTTTCATGTCTTTTGCTTTAACCGCTTTTTCAATAGCCGTTTTCTCTAGCCTTGTCTTTTCTTTAACATATTGTTCATATTCAAAATGTTTTCGCTTGAGTTGCTGTTCTTTTTGGACTAGATAATCTGAATAATTGCCTGGAAAGGATGTAAACGTTTGTTGATCCAGTTCGATAATTTTTGTACAAACCATATCTAAAAATACTCGGTCATGAGAGACGAGCAATACCGCTCCTTTAAAATGTTGAAGGACAGCGGCGAGCTGATCCATTCCGTCAACATCGAGATGAGAAGTAGGTTCATCTAAGACAAGGATATCTGGATCTTGTTCTAGAGCAGCAGCGATTTGAGTACGCGTTCTTTCACCACCACTCATCATGTCATACTGTTTGCCCTGCAGATTCCAAGCGGCCTCACTTTTCGAAGTTATGCTCTGCTCTTCCTGTTCAAACTGGCTTACGATCGCTAGTGTTCCATAATGCTGGACGGTTCCAGCATCTCTATCCTCTGTTTCTGCAAGTAATTTGAGAAATGTTGACTTTCCAGTGCCGTTCAAACCAACAAGACCTACTCGGTCGTTAGCAAAAAGCTGAAACGGTTCTGTTTGTTTTAAAATTAATTTTCCGTTATATGATTTTTCTAAATGCTTCGCTTCTAATAAAAGCATAAAAAAACCTCCCCTATTAACTAGAGAGGTCTGCCCAAGCCAAAATAAGTAGCACAAAAAACACGTAGGAATAAGTTTTTTTGCAACAAAAAAACAGGCTTGTAATGAAGTCCTAAAAATGGGCAGAGAAATCCTATCTAGCGTTCTACTTTTTTTCTTCAAGTAAATGGCTAAAATCAGATTAATTGCGCATTGGACGTATACACCTGTTCCTTCCGTTGTTTTTCTATATTGTAAGGTAGTTATAGCCGGTCGTCAAGAATCCACTCGCTACTCCTGCACCCAGTTTAAATTCACCTTTCGCTGATTTGCTCCAGGTCGTGTATCTTTTAATAAGCGAATGAATAATAACCCTTTTCGATAAAAAGCCTGAACGGGCTCTTGAAGAACTTTTTCCGGTAAATGAATCTCTCGATTAAACGCACCGAGTTGGAATTCCTCCGAACTTAAATGATAGGAATCTAACGTAAGCGATAACTTTCCTCGTACAGTCAGCTTAAACGGATCGACCATAACTTCAACATCCTCTGTACGATTCAGACCAGGAAGAGCCAATACACAGCAAATTTCCTGTGGTGTGTCATAAATGTTGCAAAGAGGACTTTCATTGTTTTGATTGTTGTTCGATCTTTGATTTTGATTCGGTGTAAAGAACTGATCACCAAAATATTCTTCGGCCATCCTTTTCCAGTCCATCATTTGTTTCCAAGTGTCCAATTCAATCACCTCTTATGAAGGCGGCCCTAAAGGAACAGAAGGAGCAGTATCCGGATCCGGAATCTGAGGGGCAGGACCTGTAAAACCGCCTGTGTTAAATAATTGCGATATCGGCTGTATAACCCCGGCGCTTCCTATTTGGAGCACAGATGAGTTTTGTATGCCATCCACTCTTATCTGTTGAATAACGATCGTTTGACTAACGAAAAGGTTCATGATTCCTCCTCCTCACTTTCCGGATTAGGATTAGTTAAAAAATTTCGAACATGCTTAACACGAGATTGAAGCTTTATATCATTAACCGATCCAATATGAAGAATCGATGAACTGGACACCCCAAGAATATCTATATTCCCAACTCTAATGTAGGGGTTCGCATGATACGTGTGTTTTACCTTATACATGGGACACACAGGAACTAATACCGGCTGTGAAAACACTTTGTATTTGCTGTATGGAACATTGAACGTTCCAAACTTTGTACTTTCTCTCTGAATCGCTAGTGCTGCAGAAAAGCTATTGATCTTGTCAGTATCTCCTGTTTGCAGTACACCTGAGTTTGCAAGAGAGTTTAAGTTGACACAGTCTACGACAGATGTACGATACATAATTCACCTCTTATAGGGGAACGAGTGATGTGCCTAAAACCAACGATTCAGGAGGTGTGTCAAAGGCAGAACCCAAGCTGATGCAATCTGTATCTCCAATTAATACGACTGATGACAGCCCCACGCCAATGATATGAATCTCTCCGACATATAACTCATGATTGGTTACGCAAAATTTCACTCTCATCCCCTCCAGTAGACTTAGAATCTCTCAAATGCACGATAAAAGTTTCGATGCCACGATAGATGTCCTCTTTTGTTTTTTGAATGATATCTCTTCTGCCCCGTTCGTCTTTAGGCTCATATTTGGTGAGATAGTGTTTGATTCTTCCTGGAACTTGACGCTGTACATCTTCTAATATGAAGATTCGATAAGGTTCATCTAACGGAATGTTCATTTTACTTTCAAGTGATTGTAAATAAACGGGAGCTTCTTTCTCGAAAAAGCCATCCATCACTTGAATCATCTCTCGGTAGTTTGGATTTTCGATCGTACTTCGTTCCATCTTTCCTGGCATCTGAAGGGTGTTCTGACCAATATTGAACTGTTCGATCAAGTCTTTACTATCAGCCGAAGACCCGAGCCCAATGTGTAGGGTACCTTCAAGTTTTTCTATCTTTAATTGATCAAACTTATATTCTACATTTTGAGGTTGGGACGATAGATCACTCACTTGTTTCTTTAATGCTTTTATCTGATCTTCTAAGTCTCTTATCTTATCATTTTGATCGAGAATCATCTGTTGTAGCTTGCTCAAGTAATAGTTGCTCTCTTCATTCATACAATCAACTCCTTAGTTAGATGTATGCCTACTACCTAAGGAATTTGCTTGTCGTTTAAAAATTTGCTGCTGCGTTACTGTCATTTACATCAGGATCTTGTGTAAACGTTACATTATAGCCGTTCTCTAGACGAAGATTATCCCCTGTATTGAAAGATCCCGCCCCTGCATACGTTTTTGCGTAACTGACGGGGCATATGGTCTGGACGTCTCCCACATGAAAAACGCTACCGCTCGATATGGAGTTTACTGATACAGATCCCACAATTGCTGGCATATACGTTCATCCCCACTTTCAAGTACTTCTCACATGATATGCATCCGCCCATTCTTTTGTGCCTAAACGGTCTCATTCACCTTTAGGCTTCTACCTACATAACTTATTTGTAAAGGACGACGTCACAATCGTAACTTTTTAGAAAAAGGGAGGTGCTAAAAGTGCCCTGTTTAATTGTAGCTCCTATTAATATTAATGCGGCAGAAGGGGTAGTGAATTTTGGCGATACGCTCGTCATCAATCCCAAATCAACAGGCAAAGGATACAACGGCTCTGGCGGAGGAAACACAGGGAATTTTATACAAACAACAAACGTAGTTAACGCAACAAACACTTTAGATCCTGATATTTTCGATTCTAATAATGCCGGCAATGCTTAGGAGGTATAAAGATGTTAGGCAAAGGTCCATTGATGCCTTTTTTTAATAACCGTTCTATGGATGACTGGCTAAATTCTTTTGATCAATACGTCAACAAAGGGCTCAATCAGTTTGAGAAATTTGCAGACCAGATGTCGTTTGAAGTGGATACAGAAGAGACAACAGACGATTACAAGATTCGTGCAAATCTAAAAGACTATAACCCAGAAGACCTTCAGATTGAAATCCTCAATCAAGGACTTCAGATTAAAGCACAGCGCGAAGAAATACGGTCAACAAAAAACAAACGAACGGGGCATTTTCAACAAAGAAAGTCCATGAAACGAACGGAGAGGTTCGTACAATTGCCTTTTATGTTTCGAAATGAAGATGTTAAGGCTCAATATACGAATGGCATCTTAACCATATCCGTTAACAAAAATGGCGGAGAAGTGATGAATCCGACTGTGCCTATAGAAGTCGTTACTAACCAGAGTGGCAATAGTGCTGAGAACAGCATGAACGTCACCAACACAGCTGATGTAACAACGAACGACGGGCAGTTTGAAGAATAGATGCAGCATTTCGTTTTCGTTATGTACTTTTACTTCAATAAAAAATGCTGACAGAAAAGGATGATGTGTTCAACCTTTCCTGTCAGCTTTTCGTTTATCTTCCTAATGTAGGTGCTATCCAAACCTCGCCAGTTCCTTCAAAAACGTGCAGGTAACCCTCTCCACTTGTCGCAGATCCGATGATTGAAGAGGAAGCTCGTTTTACAGAAAAATCGATATCCCCTTTTCTTAATAGCGCAAAATTGCCATCCACTTGCAGTTTTTCATCATGAAGCTGTATCTTCATAATCTGTTGAAGCGGAACAGGACTTTGAAGCACACAAAAGCCAGAGCCTCTTAATCTCGTTTGAAACAGTCCGTCTTCTCCTTTTATAGAAGAAGTTAGTTTTTGCCTGGCTACTCCTAATTGCACAGATGGTTCTGCTGCATAAAACATTCCGCGATCAGCAACAACTTCTTCGTCATTTAAGTTCAACAATAAATAATGACCATATGACGGCTCTAAATAGATTTCTCCCGTTCCTTCATACAAAGGTTTAAACAGAGATTCTTCCGTTAATATATTGGAAGCCATCTTCTTCATGAATCCTCCAACTCCACCTGCATTGCTTTTTAGTCCTAGATCACCTTTCATAAACTGCAATGCTCCCGCCTCAGCTTGAACAGCTCCTTGGCGCAATGTGATCCGAACTTGTTTTAACGATATTCCCGTTTCTTTGGCGTAGTACGAAGAACTTGAACCTGCACTTGTAACAGGCAACTGCTTATATTCAAGGACTTCAAATGTTGCTCGACGTCCTTCTTCTTTTTCAATAACGTTAAAAAGAGATTCATTCATAACCATCATCCTCCTCTTCCTAGCATAACAAACTCTGACTTTGTTTAAACAAAGCGTGGTATAATTCACACAAAGATATTGGCTAACGCCAAAAGAATAAGAGAGAGGCGTGATTAGACGTGCAAAATAAAATCATTCTTGTAACAACTGACTCATTTGGTACTGGCAATGATCCTGCTCTTGGAGAAAACGTAATGGAAACGTATTTTACTGTTTTAAAACAGCAATCCGATCTTCCAGCTGCGATTTTTTTCATGAATCGTGGCGTATATTGCCTCACAGAACAGTCTCTATGTTCGTTGCATCTTAAAGAAATTGAAGAAAAAGGCGTTAAAGTATTCGCCTGCAAAACTTGTGTGGATCACTATAACGTAGAAACTGAGCTTGCTGCTGGAGAAATTTCAGGCATGGCACACTTTGTAGAGCTTTCTGCTACATATGAAGTTATTACGATTGCATAATATAAAAGTTTTCAAACTTCCTTTTTAGTGTTTATCGTGGGTTTTGAATGTGGTTGATTTCCGCTCCAGGTTGCTCGCTTTCCGCGGGGCAGGCGGTGAGCCCCTTGCCGCTTTGCGCCCTTAAGGGTCTCACCTGACCGCTTGTCCCGCAGGAGTCGGCAACCTTCCGCTCCAATCAACTTGCAGTGGGTAAAAGATTCAATAGCCCAATCCTTAAGAAAAAAAGAAGAGTATCTACTTTCCATCTTCTTTTTTCTACAAATTTTCGAGGCATTAAAAAAGCGTACACCTAACTTGCAGGTGTACGTTTTCTAGTGTTATCTTTTTTCTTCTCGTATGATTCTCTTTTCTCTAGTCGTTGCCTCGTCTCGTAATACTGGTTGTTCTCTAATAACCGTTTCACGATGAACGTGATCTGCCTTTCTTACTGAGAATAGCCTTTTCAGCAGCATGCCGACTACACCATACACAATGATTGCAACAATCGTAGACAATTCGATCAGAAATCCATTGGCTAGTTCGATGTTTGGAAAAATCGCTGCAAATGGTAAAAGAAGCGGTTGGCTCAGTCCGTATATGAGCTGTGCGAAAGCTGCTCCTTCATTTGCATTAAACAGTTGAAAAATAAAACGTAAAATTAAGATTAGCTGAATGATACCGACTATGAATGAAATAATTGTGGCTGGAACGGAACGCCTCATCGCAATTCCCTCATTTCATTGGATTTGCTACTAAACATACCCTTCTTTTCACAACATTAAGCATGCTCAATCGGTTTATTACTTTGATCATACTGACATAGCCATTTCTCCGTAAAATCCACCAGTTCTTTCTGTGGAATCAATTGACAATCAGCCATCCCTACTTTTCCTTTTTTGACAGGATAACTATTTCGCTCGTAAACCTCCCCAATCTCTTCGAACAATTCTTCTCGGTAAGAAATTTGAGTGAACGACTTCCATACTCGTTGTCCATTGCTAAAATAAGGACCTGCATTTTGTTCTGTCTTCGGTGACGGGATACGATGTTCAGCAAGGTGCATGGAGGTATTCGAATCATAGCCTACACCTAGCAGAAGAACATGACCCTGAAGTTCATATATTTTCCCAAGAGGTGATTGTTCCCCTAAACCGAAATCCACTGAATGATCGTTTATGATCGTTTCTTTATTTTTACCCCATGCAGCAAAAGATTCTGTTGGATGATTGCTCCTTAAAACACCCGGAAACGTGCGAAATGCTTCTACAATCGCTCCCATAAAATATGTTGGTGTTACAGCTGGATCAAATGCAGGCATCTCTTCTATTATTGTTGGCCACCAATCCTTTGGTACTGGAGGGTTCAGCCATCCTGCTGGATCAGAATAATGAGCCGTATGGGAAGGCATAATCAATGTTCCTTCTTCTGTTATAACGTCCATTAACGCTTGCACAACTGCCACAGGTCCTCCTACTACCCAACCTAGTGACTTCAAACTAGAGTGAACGATAACGGTCATTCCTTTTTTCAGTCCTAGTAGCCGAAGATCCTCTGCCAAAGACACCCTCGTTTTCGGATAATCTGTATGTAATTCTGGACTACTCATGTTTGTCACACCTTCAGATTTATATGTATCTTCATTATACCAAACCAAGATGGAATACTTTGGTTACGATTGATTTTGATTACTTTTGGTTGTTTTTGATTGAAAAATGTAAGGGCTTACGTTACAATGTTGTCAAAGATAGAGAACACTTGGAGGTGTCAGGATGCTTACACCTGAAAGACATCGTAAGATCATTGAAGTATTAGGCGAAAAATCAGTAGTAACCATACAAGAACTTGTTGAAGCAACAGCGTCCTCTGAATCTACAATACGCAGAGATCTCAGTCAGTTGCAGAAAGAAAAGAAGTTAAAACGTGTACATGGTGGTGCCTCCCTTACTCACCAAAAAAGCGAAGAATTGAGCGTAATTGAAAAATCAGATAGAAACTCTTTAGAAAAAGAACGAATTGCTCAATATGCTTGTGATTTAGTCGAGACTGGAGATTGTATCTATCTTGATGCAGGTACGACAACACTAAAGATGATTCCTCATCTAAAGGACAGAGATATCACAGTTGTAACGAATGCCATCTCTCACCTTGAAGCCTTGAGTGAGCACAATATTAAAACGTACTTAATAGGTGGACTCGTTAAGTCTAAAACGAAAGCACTTGTCGGAAGCAGCGCGATTAAAAGTTTGAGTTCCTATCGGTTTGACAAGGTGTTTCTTGGAATGAACGGAATTCACATCGAGGCTGGTTTCACTACACCAGATCCTGAAGAGGCAGCAGTAAAAGAGTTGGCAATCTCCCTTTCACAAAAAGCATTCATATTAGCTGATCATACTAAGTTTAATGAGACTTCGTTCTCTAAAGTAGCTGAACTGAGTGAGGCTATCATTATAACGAACGAAAATGATGAAGACGTCATCTATGACTTTCAAGACAAGACAGAAATAAAGGTTGTGACACCATGATTTATACTTGCACACTCAATCCATCCATCGATTATGTGGCTCGAGTTGAGGATTTTAAAGAAGGACATTTAAACCGCACATCAGATACTTTTGTGTATCCAGGCGGAAAAGGCATTAACGTTTCACGCGTCCTGAAGCATCTTGGAATCGAAAGTACTGCACTCGGTTACACAGGTGGCTTTACTGGTTCTTTTATAAAAGACTTCTTAACAGAAGAGCAAATTCTTCATGATTTTATAAATGTTTCAGAAGTTACAAGAATTAATGTGAAACTGAAGTCTCATAAAGAAACAGAGATTAATGGTCTAGGACCTTCTATCTCTATAGAAAATCAACAGAAATTACTTCAAAAGATCGACAACATGAGCGAAGGTGATTTCCTCCTTCTTGCAGGAAGCATTCCACCATCGATCTCAGATGATTTTTATGCAGTGATTGCTGAAAAATGTAATGAAAAAGGGATACATGCCGTCATTGATACAGCTGGAGAAGCACTGCGCAAGACGTTATCGTTTCAGCCCTTTTTGATCAAACCAAATCACCATGAACTGGGAGAACTTTTTCAAGCAAACATTACCAGAAAAGAAGATGCTATTTTTTATGGCAAAAAGTTGTTAGAAGCCGGTGTACAGAATGTCATCGTTTCTATGGCTGGAGACGGAGCTATCTTTCTCAACAAAGACACCGTTCTCTTATCAAACGTACCGGTCGGAACCGTTAAAAATTCAGTAGGTGCTGGTGATTCGGTTGTAGCAGGATTTCTTTCTCAGATCATTCAGGAGCGTGACTTCTCGACCGCATTTCAATACGGAGTTGCCTCAGGCAGTGCCACTGCATTTTCAGAAGACTTGTGCACGTTGGAACAGGTGGAATCTTTACTTAGACAGATCGTTATAGAAGAAGTAACACGATAACGAGGAGGAATGATGATGAAAATCACGGATTTATTAACAAAAGATACAATCTTATTAAACTTACAGTCTCAATCCAAAGAAGCCGTAATAGATGAATTAATTGGGAAATTGAATACAGCTGGAAAACTAAATGATAAAGAAGCTTATAAAGAAGCGATCTTAGCGAGAGAAAGTCAAAGTACCACGGGGATCGGTGAAGGAATCGCCATACCACACGCAAAAACGAATGCTGTAAGTGAACCTGCTATCGCTTTCGGCCGTTCAACAGACGGTATCGACTATGAATCTCTAGACGGTCAAAACGCGCATCTGTTCTTTATGATCGCCGCTTATGAAGGCGCTAACAACGACCATTTAGAAACACTCTCTAGACTTTCTAGCTTTTTAATGGATCCTAATTTCAGATCGAAACTTGAATCTGCTAGAACAGAAAAAGAGATCTTAGATGCGATTGATGTTAAAGAAAAAGAGATGGAAAAAGATGAAGCTCCAACCTCCTCTTCTTCTAAACGAAAAATACTAGCAGTTACAGCCTGTCCTACAGGAATTGCTCATACGTATATGGCCGCTGATGCATTAAAAGCAAAAGCGAAGGAAATGGACGTTCATTTAAAAGTTGAAACAAACGGTTCGAGTGGAATTAAAAACGCTCTTACGAAAGAGGAAATTGAAGAAGCTGATGCGATTATAGTCGCTGCAGATAAACAAGTTGAGATGGAGCGTTTTAACGGCAAACACGTAATTCAAGTTCCAGTTGCTCAAGGAATCCGAAAGCCTCAACAGCTCATTCAGCAAGCATTGGATCAAGATGCTCCGATCTATAGAAGTAACGGAGATACCACTGTTGATAATAAGAAATCCGATTCACCAGGAAGATCTGGCTTTTATAAACACTTGATGAGCGGTGTGTCCAACATGCTTCCTTTCGTTGTTGGTGGAGGAATTCTAATCGCTATTTCGTTTATTTTCGGCATTAATGCGGCTGATCCGAAAGATCCTTCTTACCATCCGATCGCTGAAGCACTGAGCACGATAGGTGGCGGGAACGCGTTTGCACTTATGATCCCAGTTTTAGCAGGTTTTATTGCGATGAGCATTGCGGACCGGCCAGGATTTGCACCTGGTATGGTCGGAGGATTTATGGCCGCTTCAGGCGGAGCTGGTTTCCTTGGTGGACTGATCGCTGGTTTCTTAGCAGGTTATCTTGTTGTTGGTTTAAAAAAGTTGTTTAGCAGCTTACCTCAATCATTAGAAGGAATCAAACCTGTTCTTCTTTATCCGTTATTCGGCATTCTTCTAACCGGTCTGATTATGATGTTCATTGTGATTGAACCCGTTAAAGCATTGAACGACGCATTAACGTTGTGGTTAAAAGGCATGGGAACTGGAAATCTCGTATTCTTAGGTTTAATTTTAGGCGGAATGATGGCTGTTGATATGGGTGGACCTATCAATAAAGCAGCATTTACATTTGGTATTGCGATGATCGATGCAGGTAACTTTGCACCTCATGCAGCCATTATGGCCGGTGGTATGGTTCCACCGCTCGGACTCGCACTATCAACAACATTATTTAAAAAGAAATATACAAAAGCCGAGCAAGAAGCAGGTAAGACAAATTACATTATGGGAGCTTCCTTTATTACTGAAGGAGCTATTCCATTTGCAGCTGCCGATCCTGGTCGTGTAATTCCAGCAGCTGTCATTGGTTCCGCTGTAGCGGGTGCTTTATCTATGGTATTCGGTATCGGACTTCCAGCTCCTCATGGAGGCGCGTTCGTTATTCCAATCGTAAACGGAAATCCACTGCTATATGTACTAGCGATCCTGATCGGTTCAATCGTAACCGCATTTATTGCTGGTATGCTGAAAAAAGAAGTTCAAGAAGACAAAAAAGAACTCGCAGCTTGATGTGAGAACAAATAAATGAAACAAAAAAGGATAAAACCAACTCGCGATGACGAGAAGTTTTATCCTTTTTTGGTAGCTTCTAAGCTTGAAATAGCTCTTTTTTTCATCCCATGCAAGTTGATTGGAGCGTAAGGTTGCTGACTCCACCATGGAAAGCGAGCAACCTGGAGCGGAGATCAACCTACTTGCAATGTTATTTAACTTCTCTCGGTATCCATTCTCCAAGAAGCTCACCCATTTTAACTTTGCCTTTTTTACCTGTAAACTTCAAAGCACCTTTTGGAATACATAAAACAACAGTAGAGCCAAACGAGAAATACCCAAACGAATCTCCTCTTTTTACAACAGACTCATGATTCGTACGTTCAATCGTGTTTACATTTAAAGCACCGACCATAACATGTGCAAGAGGTTGACCACCTGCATTCATTTGAGTAACTAGTCTGTAATTACGTGTTAAAGGGCGCAGTCCATGACGCAGTCCAAGTTCGTTGACTGGGGCTGCTTCTCGTCCTAGTTTGTAAACAGACTCAACCTCAGCATCCACTGGAACATGGACTTGATGGTAATCAGTAGGACTTAAATAGAAAACAAATACTTGTCCTCCACTGTATTTTTTTGCTTCCGTTTCAGAGCCTAACAACTCAGCCACCGTATATTCCTGTCCTTTTACAGTAAAACGGCTCTCTTCAGTAAGGTGATCCACTACTGATAACACAGCGTCACAAGGACTCACAAATGCATTAGCTTCTGATGGAACTGGGCGAGCATCAGCTCTTAAATCACGAATAAACACATCGTGAAGTGAATGGTATTCTTTTAACTCGCGAGTTGCTTCGTTAATGTTTATTTTATAAAGTTTCACGAATGAAGGAATGAAAGGTTTACTTGCTTTAGATTGTGCAAATTTTTTTAATGAACGCGCCACGACTGGATGGCCGTTCAATTCAAATAGATTTCTATAAAATTTGGTCATGTTCATACTCTATCACCTAACTTTTATTTAATATGAATGTTATCATTATTGATAACGGTTATTATATTTGGGATTATTTTGTTATAAATACAGTATAAAGCATTCTACAAAATATATCAGCGTTACCTTTCCTCAACCGTTCTTCTTAGGTTCAGGTACTAACATCTGAACGAGTTTAACCTTCTTCTTATCTTGTGAAGGTCTGTTTGGCACATATTTACCGATGATTTCTTGCATTCCCCGACTCAGTTCTTCCCACTCTTCATCATTTAAATAAATATCCAACTGGTTATATCCAAAAATGTCTGTTTTAAGATTCGTATTCCCGTTCAAGTATGCTTCCACTTCGCCCGTAACATTTGATACAAACGTCATAAACATTTTCATATGTTCTTCTTTTGATAAGTTTGCTGCCTCTTCAGCGGTAATGTATGTTGAATTTTGATTCATAGCATACGTACGCTCTACAGCACCACGGACTTTTTTTTCTTCAATCACATAAATGATCTCATTTTTACTAAGTAGATTTAAATGCCTGTATAGTGTGGCTTGAGGAACTTCAGTTACCCATTCTTTTAATTCCATTACGGTAGCGGGACCTTTGGAAAGCTGCTGTATAATTTTCATTCGAACAGGATGTAAGATAAAATCTGCTTTGCTTTGCATGGTACAGAATCATCCTTTTTTTATTATTGTTATCGATAATGATAATGTTATATCTTAAATTTGTCAAAATAAAAAGAAGCACCCCATAAAGATGCTTCTTTAACGCCCTCTATATCATTATGCTGCAGTATCATTTTCAAATGAATCTGTCTTTTGACCGATGCTCCAACCTGTATAAGCAAGAAGGAGAGTAAACATTGGGGACAGCCATAAGAATAAAGCGTAAGGAATATAGTCAATAACCGATACACCAAGTGTTGATGTAAAGAATGCACCGCTCACGCTCCAAGGAACGAGTGGGTTCACAAGTGTACCTCCATCTTCTACCGTTCTAGATAAGTTCTTTAGTGGAACCCCAGATTTAATATATGCGTCCTTTAACGCCTGACCTGGCAACAGGATAGAAAGGTACATTTCTCCTGCTAGTAAATTGATTCCTACAGAAGATGCTAGAGTAGTTGCAATTAGCTTACTCGCTTTTTGAGTGGTGTTCTTTATAGCCCCAAACAATAGATCAAACATTCCTAAGGCTTGGATGACTCCGCCTAATCCTAGTGCAATCAGGACAAGAGAGATCGACCACATCATAGACATTAATCCACCTTTATTAACGATGGTATCAACTGTTTCATTCCCTGTCTGTGTTTGCAGACCATTCTGCATGGTATTAACTACTTTTTGCAGAGTAAGGTCAGGTACTAAGAAAAATCCAACGATGATTGACACTGTCACACCAGCTAAAAGAATAGGTATGATTGGCAGTTTACGAAACGCCAGAACAAGTACTACAACTGGCGATATTAGCGTTAATAGATGGATTGGGAACTCACTTGAAAGCACTGATTGAATCTCTTTGATTTCTTGAAGGTTGGCATTACCTCCACTTCCACCAAGAACGAAAAAAGCAATTGCAGTTAGGATGAATGCCGGGACCGTTGTCCACATCATGTGTCGAATATGTTCAAACATATTTACTCCCACTACACCTGGTGCGAAATTCGTTGAGTCAGACAAAGGCGACATCTTGTCTCCGAAACAAGCGCCAGAGACAATAGCTCCTGCAGCTAATGCAGGGTTAACGCCAAGCACGTGACTAATCCCCATCAATGCTATACCCACTGTACCAACCGTTGTAAAAGAACTTCCTGTAAAAGATGAAACAAGGACAGTAATAATGAGTGCACTTACTGCAAACCATTCAGGCTGAATAATATCCATTCCATAAAATAATAATGTAGGAACCGTTCCACTTAACATCCAGCTTGCTATAACAAGTCCTACTGTTAAAAGAATCATAATCGGCTGCAATCCAGCTATGATACCATTTAATATTCCTTTTTCAATCGTCTTCCACGGTGCTCCAAAAACAGCACCAACTGCTCCTAATAAGATCAAGCAGGCTAACAATGGAATATGCGGTTCTACTTTTATATATACGAGACTCGTGAACATAACAGCAAAAATCATTGTAAACAATCCAAGAGCCACCGGTAAACTTATTTGTTTTTTCATGTAAATCTCTCCGTTCATCTTCTTCCACTTATTCACTTAAACGCTTTTACGCGTTGAAGCGTGTTGGTGACTGTTCTTATACTAACGAACTTAACAGAAGCTGTCAACATTACAGACATGGTAAATTAAAGAAGAGAACCTTTTGGAGGCTGAGACATTTGAAAAAGATTAGAAGTTCAGTAAAAGTATTAATCATTCATAATCATCATGTGTTAACAATAAAAAAGGGTAATAAAGAAGAAATGAAATATGTTATACCGGGTGGAGGACAGGAGTTTAATGAAACTTTAACTGACGCCGTGATCAGAGAATGCTTGGAAGAGCTTGGCGTACAGGTAGAAGTTGGTCCATTGTTGTGGGTTCGGGAATTCATCAGCAAAAATCACGTTGAGAATCAAAAAGAAGAGGACCGAATACATATTGTAGAGCACATCTTTGAAGCTTCCTTAGAGAAGGTCCCGAAACACTTTCAACCGCTTTCTCCAGATTCTACTCAACTAGAAATCGAATGGCTCCCTATTGATCGACTATCAGATTATAATTACTATCCCAAAGAGATCATTCCATTGATTAAAGAGATGAGCCATTTGAAACACAGTAAACTTACTTATGTTGGAGATATAAATTAGAAATTAAGAAAAAAACTTTATAAGGGGGAGTTTGCTTTGTGGTGGCTGCTGCTTTTTATCATCCTAATTTTAGTATTATCTTTTAGCATAGATTACAGAAGAAAGAAAAGAAGTGATAACCATACCCGTAGTGTCGACCCTAGCGTAAGGCAAGGGGAAGTAGGTAGCAATTGGAATAGCGGTGATGGTCCAAATGGGTTGTAGAAAATAAAAACGCAGAGGGATATTCATTTCCTCTGCGTTTTCGTGTGTTTTTTACTGCTTCAAATATTCATCTTCCCCGCCTTGCAAAATCCACAAATCGGAATCGATCTAACCGATGGCGCGATTCTGTGTATTGAAAGAGACTAGCATCTTCAAGGTATACATAGTTTTTTACAACGACAATATGTTCAAAAGTACCAAGATCCAACAACTCTTTATCTTCTTCTGTACAATCTACAACGACAATTTCCTTTTTTGCAAAACTGATCTTCAGTCCTAACTCATCCTCTAAATATGAGTAGATGGACTGTTCAGCAATTTCTTTCGTGAGCTTTGGTACGTATTTTTTCAAAAAGTAATCCTTGTCCAAAATGATGGTCTCTCCATCAATCTGTCGTGATCGAATCACTTTCCAAGTAAGCTCTTCAGGCTCTGACTGAAGCTGCTGTTGAAGAAACTCATCAGGCTCAATCAAACCAAACTCATGAACAGTCGTTACACTGTTTTTCCCCATGGTCTCTGACAACTCTTGAAAACTTACTAATCCCGAGACAGGAAAACTAAATTTGTTTGTCTCAAGGACGATTGATCCTCTACCACGGATTTTTTGAATAAAACCATTTTGCGATAAAAGGTTTAGTGCCTTTCTGACCGTTTCCCTAGAGGTCTCGTATTGGTTTGCTAAATCATGTTCGGATGGAAGCTGAGTATTAGCTTTTATGACACCTTCTTGAATTTGAGTAGATATTTCCTGATAGATTTCTTGAAATTTATTTTTTCTCATCATTACTCACCATATATAGTGTAGCATTATTTTTTTAAGTGAAAAACGACAGATTCGTACGGCCGTAAGGAGAAGGAAGAAAAATCTTCTGGTGTTCCTTCATAGTTGCTGATTAAAACTTCTGCAGAAAGCCCTGTAAGATCAATGGATCTTGGCAATTCAAAATCTGTGTTCTTACCATAGAAATTATTCACGACAAGAAGTTTCTCACCGTTATTAGCTTTACGAACATAAGCAAATATTTCAGGGTGGTCCTCTAAGATTAGTTGATAATCACCATATGTGATAACATCTAGTTCTTTTCTTAATTTATTGAGCTTTTGGTAATGATAGAAAATAGAGTTTTCATCATTTACGGCTGCCTCAGCATTTATTTCTTTAAAGTTTGACGCAACTGGTATCCAAGGTTCCCCTGTCGTAAACCCAGCATTTTCACTACCATTCCACTGAACAGGAGTGCGAGAATTGTCACGTGATTTATGCTTAAGAATCTCGAGTACTTCTTCTTCGGAATAACCCTCTTCTTTTAAAAGATTGAACATGTTCAACGACTCTACATCACGATACTGATCGATTGTTGTAAATTTAGGGTTGGTCATCCCAAACTCTTCGCCTTGATAAATATAAGGTGTTCCTTGCATCATATGAATCGTAGTCGCCAGCATCTTTGCGGATTGTACACGGTATTCACCGTCATCGCCGTAACGGGATACGATGCGCGGTTGGTCGTGGTTACACCAGAATAATGCGTTCCACCCTCCACCTTTATGCATCTCCACTTGCCATGTCGAAAGAATTTGCTTTAATTTTTGAAAATCAAAGTCGGCAATACTCCATTTTTCACCGTTCGGATAATCGACTTTTAGATGGTGAAAGTTGAACGTCATGCTCAATTCGTTCCGCTCAGGATTCGTATACTTGATGCAATTATCGATCGTTGTGGATGACATCTCACCTACTGTGAGGACATCATATTTTGAGAATACTTCCTTGTTCATCTCTTGCATAAATTCATGCACACGTGGGCCATCTGTGTAGAATTTCCGTCCGTCTCCTGGTGCTATAGAGCCATCGTCAGTAGGGAAATCTTGATTTTTTGAGATTAAATTGATCACATCTAAACGAAAGCCGTCTACCCCTTTTTCAAACCAATAGTTCATCATCTCGTAAACGCGTTGGCGAACTTCTGTGTTTTCCCAGTTCAGATCAGCTTGTGTCACATCAAATAAGTGGAGGTAGTATTGACCGGTTTTCTCATCAAGCTTCCAAGCTGAACCACCAAATTTTGAAACCCAATTTGAGGGCTCCTCACCTTCAACAGGATCTTTCCAAATATAAAAATCACGATATGGATTATCTTTTGACAGTCGCGACTGTTGAAACCATTCATGCTCTGTACTTGTGTGATTTACAACGATATCCATAATGATCTTCAAATCTCTTTTGTGTGCCTCATGAAGCAAACGATCAAAATCTTCCATCGTTCCATAATCTTCAAAGATTTTATAATAGTCCCGAATATCATATCCATTGTCTCGTTGAGGAGAGTCATAGATCGGAGTAAGCCATAAAACGTCTACTCCTAAATCTTTTAGATAATCTAACTTCTCAATGATTCCGTCGATATCGCCTGTTCCGTTCCCAGTCGTATCGTTAAAGCTCTTTGGATAGATCTGATACACAACGGATCGTTTCCACCAAGGTTCCTTCTTCATACTTTCACCGCCAAATATATTTTAGTAATGAAAACAACCGGAAAAAATTATTGCGATTCCGGTCGTTTTTGTTTAATTGTCTTACTTCGATTTTTTCACTTTTGCATAAAGGTACGTTAATACAAACGGTACGACAAGTGCGATTCCCATTCCAATAAAGAATGAACCCCAGCTTCCTGGCAAGATGGAAAGGAATCCCGGAATACCACCTACTCCAATAGATGACGCACGAACCCCAGCAACTGTAATCACGATTCCAGCGATCGCTGAACCAATCATCGCGAAGATAAATGGATAACGGAAGCGTAAGTTCACTCCGAACATCGCTGGCTCAGTGATTCCGAGGTATGCTGATAACGCTGAGGTTCCAGCAAGTCCTTTAAGCTTTTCATCTCGTGATGCTACAAACATCGCAAGTGCAGCAGATCCTTGTGCAATATTTGATAGAGCAAGCATCGGCCATAAGAATGTACCACCAGTATTTGAAATGAGTTGTAAGTCGACCGCTAAGAACGTATGGTGCATACCTGTAACAACAAGCAATGAGTAGAACCCACCATAGATCAATCCGCCTAACCAGGCAAAGTTATCAAAGATTGATACGAAAAAGTCTGTAATGCTGTTACCGATCGTAAACGTGATCGGTCCGATAACGATAAACGCTAAAAATCCTGTTACTAATAATGTGATTGGTGCTACCAATAAGAGCTGTAACGCATCTGGTATGCGTTTTTTCAAGAAAAGTTCTATTTTCGCTAAAAAGTAAGATGCGATTAGAACAGGCAATACTTGACCTTGATAACCTACTTTTTCAATCGGTAGACCAAATAAGTTCCACGTTGGAATATCTTTTGTCTTTCCGTAATCCCATGCGTTTAAAAGATCTGGATGGACAAGCATCAGTCCAAGAACGATACCAAGTAACGGACTTCCACCAAACTTTTTAACCGCTGACCAACCGATCAGACCTGGTAAAAACACGAAAGCCGTATTCGCGATCAAGTTGATCATTCCAGCTAGATCAGCCCAGTTCTGATGAACATCAATGAATGATTTCTTATCATAAAAAATATCTGGGCCAGTCAGAATATTGTTGATCCCCATCAATAGACCTGCTGTTACGATCGCAGGAAGAATTGGGATAAAAATATCTGCTAACGCTTTGATCGCTCGTTGTAGTGGATTGAGCTTCTTACTCGCCTCATCCTTAATGTCTTCTTTAGACGCACGGCCTGTACCTGTGATATCAATGAACTCGTTGTACACTTTGTCGACCGTTCCTTGCCCAATTACGACTTGGAATTGGCCGTTTGTTGAAAACGATCCTTTAACGAGATCAATATTCTCTAGAGCCTTCTCGTCTACTTTTCCTTCATCTTTAAGAGCAAGACGAAGGCGCGTCACACAGTGAGTAGCTGCTGATATATTTTCTTTACCGCCAAGTGCCTCGACGATTTGTTCAGCTGATTCGCGTATTTTGCTCATTCTGTTCCCTCCTAGAAACCGTTTCCATTTCACCTAAAAAAAAGTTATATAACTCTATACCCTTACCTATCAGTTGATGAAAACTGGTTCATTCCTATAATGTGTCTAAGCGTTTTCATAAAACGAAACTTGTATATACATCTTACAAAATTAATTTAACCTGTATATACAAATATGTCAATCGCTTTGATTACTTGGAGAAATTTACCGCAGTGAGCTACTTTTTCTTTTCTCCTTATTTTTTGCTATAATCTGTTACATATAGAGAAACGAGAATAAAGGAGATTTTATGATGTCACCTAAAAAAGCACTTACGATTGCAGGATCAGATACAAGCGGTGGAGCTGGTATTCAAGCTGATTTAAAAACTTTTCAAGAGCTAGGCGTTTACGGTATGACTGCTCTAAATGTTGTGGTTGCCCAAGACCCACATCGAGAATGGTTTCATGAAGTGTTCTTACTTCCTAATGATCTTTTCAAAGCTCAATTAGAAACGGTTGTTTCCGGAATTGGTGTTGATGCACTCAAAACTGGCATGCTTGCTTCCGTAGAAGCTATACAAATAACAGCAGATCTTATTGAAAAGCACGATCTTCAAAACGTGGTAGTAGACCCTGTTATGGTTTGTAAAGGAGCAGAACCTCTACACCCTGAACTTGCTAGCACCCTTCAAAATGTATTGGTCCCTAAAGCGACTGTCGTAACACCAAACCTATTCGAAGCTGCTCAACTAGCGGGTATGGAACCGATCACGACAGTTGAACAGATGATGGAAGCTGCTCATAAGATTCAAGCAAATGGAGCTAAATATGTAATCGTTAAAGGCGGCGCAAAACTTGAACACGAAAATGCCGTTGACGTTCTTTATGATGGACAAGAGTTTGAAGTTTTAGAATCTGAAAGAATTGAAACAACGTGGACGCACGGCGCAGGCTGCACGTTCTCCGCAGCGATTACAGCAGAACTTGCTAAAGGAAAGCCAGTACGCGAAGCTATCTTAACAGCAAAAGATTTCATTACAGAAGCTATCGCAGCAGGATTTGAAATCAACCAATACGTAGGACCAACTTGGCATGGTGCTTACCGTGATAAATTAAACAAATAATTATTAGTGAAGACTGATCATTTTAGATCGGTCTTTTTTGTTCTCTAAAAAAATCTTTGTGACTACTCCGACCAACTACTTTCAAGTCTTGAAAACAAATCTTTATAGTGATTTATACTTTTATTTTGCTTCAATGACAAGTTGATTGGAGCGCAGGGTGTGAGACTCCTGTGGGACAGGCGGGCAGGTGAGACACTTATACGTGAAACGTACGAATGTGGCTCATCGCCTGCCCCACGGAAAGCGAGCACCTGGAGCGGAAATCAACTACTTTCACAGACATTCACAATCCGCTTTTAAAATGATAGGCATATCATACACGTTATTTACGAATTTGAATTATAATAAGTACATCTATTCAGCACTGGAGTGTGAAGATATGCAGCTCATACAAACCAACGAAGTCCAGAAAACACTGGATCAGCTTATTGGAAAAGAACTTTATCTACATTTAGAAACAACCAATGGCGCATATGCCAATCATAATAACGAGAGTGTTCTAACCGTTAACGCATATATTCGAAACGGTAAAGTAACACCCTTATCAGGAAAAATTATGGGAAACGGCCCATACCGTGTTGGCTTGAAAATTGAGCTAGGATGGATTTATGCAGAAGGCTTAACACATTGGGAAATTGACACTGAAGGAAGGTTACTGATGGCCGGTCATGACGCGGAAGGTCGCCTTGCAGTAGCTCTTCAGCTTAGCTCTTCCCCATTCGACGTATAAGGAGGTTACATTCATGGATGATCATTTACTCGTAATATTCCCCCACCCAGATGATGAAGCATTCGGGGTGTCCGGGACGATTGCTCAACATACAAAAAAAGGCTTACCCGTTACTTATATCTGCTTAACGCTCGGTCAGATGGGTAGAAATATGGGAAACCCGCCATTCGCTACTCGTGAATCGCTTCCTCTGATTCGCCAAAAAGAGCTTGAGGATGCCTGTGCCGCAGTTGGCATTCAAGATCTGCGGCAATTTGGGTTCCGTGACAAAACTGTAGAATTTGAAGATGAGAAGTTTTTAGCTGATCAATTCTTAGCTGTCATTGAAGAGGTTAAACCAACACGTCTAATTACTTTTTATCCAGGGTATAGCGTACACCCTGACCATGAAGCTACAGCAAGAGCCGTCGTGCGTGCAGTAGGAAGCATGCCTGAGATGGATCGTCCGGAGTTATTATGTGTGGCTTTTGCAAAAAATTCTGAGGAAGATTTAGGAGCTCCACATGTTGTAACAGATATCTCCGATGTTTTTGAAGAAAAAATGAACTGCATTAAAGCACATCGATCTCAAACACAATGGCTAGTGGAAAGCGTTGATAAAGATCCTGCTATGCTGGCTTGGGTAAAAAATGAAAGATTTTGGCGTTATCCATTATAAAGAATTATGGTGTAATTAACCCGTTGGCCTAACTAGGCTTCGGGTTATTTTTTATGCGTAAATACTTGAATTTTCAAAAAAATGTACAAATCCATGTAGCATTTTCCTAATATTGTGGTATACTAATTGTAACAAATCGTTCACAATTTAGACGCTAATTCGTCAAAATTGTAAGCGTAAACAATACTTCAAGGGGTTGATTAGTAATGGATGTTTTTATGGTTTACTTATTTGTAGCGACTGCCACACCATTATTTTTATGGAATGATAGTCGTAAGTTAGCCTTATGGCAAACGCCGTTCATCGCCCTTTTATGGACTTACGTTGTGTTATTCATGGCTAATGACAGCTTAAGCTTATTCGTACACAGTTTCTTCATCACCGTATTCATCGCAAACGTCGTTTTTGCTCATTATGCAGCATACATCGTATGGGGTCGTCCATATCTGGCGAAGCGCAAGATGGAAAAAGCAAAATATTAATTCAAACTTTAATCCCCTCTATTATTAGAGGGGTTTTTGCATTCTTTGGTATTTTTTCTCATTCAAATATCCTGATATACTCTTTCATAACACATTCTCGTCCCCCCTCATCTCGTATAACCATATGGTGCTCGGATTTCATACTCGCGCCATAAAATTATGCTTAATACTTACTTCGAGAAACAAAAAACCCCTTGCTAAAAGGATATTCCATCCCTAGCAAGAGGCTTTCAAAATCATTTTTAAATAAATACTATTCCTTATTCATGACTCCCATGTTCACCCGAATCATGCTCACTACCTCCACCATGATTCTCATGGTTTTCAGTCTTCGGTGCATGCTGATCTTTATCGTGCTTCGCGTGACCAGCTGTCATTACCCAAACAGAACCGATTACGATAACAATCGCAACGAATGCTGCGAATAGGATGTTACCGATCTGTACACGGCTCGTCAGGTTACTCTTAGTCGAGTTCTCTGTTACGTGCATGAACATCAAGAGCTGAAGAGCAGCTTGTAAGAACGCAAAACCAAAAATGATAATTAAGATCCAAGTCAATGATAGATCTGTTCCTAGTGCGATCCAAAGTGCGAATAATGTGAGCACGATGGATAAAACGAAACCGATTAAATGCTTCCACGGGAAGCCGTGGTGTTCATTAGCTACAGTTTTATTAGCCATTATGCGTCACCATCCCCATCAGATAAACGGCTGTGAAGATAAAGATCCACACTACGTCTAAGAAGTGCCAGTATAGACTGGTGATGAAAACTTTTGCAGAAGTAGCTGGGGTCAATCCACGTTTTGCTACTTGAATCAAGACCATCGTTACCCAGAAGATACCGAATGTTACGTGGGCACCGTGGGTACCAACCAGAACGAAGAATCCTGACCATGCTGCACTTGTACCGATGTTTGCACCTTCATGAATGAAGTGTAAGAACTCTTGAATCTCGAAGTAAAGGAATCCTAGTCCAAGACCAAGTGTAATAGCCATCCATGTGATCAAACCTTTTACATTGTGACGACGCATCTCATGCACCGCTAGTCCACAAGTGAAACTACTTGTTAAAAGCAAGAACGTTTGGATTAATAAACTCTTTACCTCAAACAGTTCACCAAGAGCCGGACCATCAGCGATACGGTGAGATAAAACCATATACGTTGCAAATAATGTCGCGAACAACGCAATTTCTGCCCCTAGGAAAATCCAGAAACCGAGTATATTTAAACGCCCAGTCTCCGAACGATACTCTAAAGGCGTGTTGGGGTCGTGTGTTTCTGCATGTGCCATTTTTTCACGCCTCCTTATTTAGAAATCTTTTCTGTTTCGATTACTTCTTCAACACTTACATAATAACCATCATCATACTCAAACGAACGATAGAACAATGTTGCAAATACACCGATTATTCCAGCGATCGCCATCCACATCCAATCGAATACCATTCCGAATCCGGCAACAAAGAAGAAGGATGCCATGATGAACGGAACACCAGAGTTACTTGGCATATGAATCGGTTTAATATCTTCAGCTTTTAGCTTCTCAACTTTTCCTGCTTGCTTCTGTCTCCAGAAGTGATCAAGACCTGTTACTTCTGGAATCTTAGCAAAGTTATAGAATGGAGGCATTGCTGTAGGAGTAGACCATTCTAAAGTACGGCCATCCCAAGCATCTCCAGTTGTTTCGCGCTTCGCGTAACGGAAGCTGTAGTACATGTTGTAAACAAGGATTAAGAACGCGATACCCATCATGAATCCACCAATTGTAGATACCATGTTCAATGGACCCCAGCCAGACTCTTCGCTGTACGTGTAAACACGACGAGGCATACCGTCTAGACCAAGGAAGTATTGTGGGAAGAAACATACGTTAAATCCGATTGTAAATACCCAGAATACCCATTTACCGATACGTTCGTTCAGTTTGTAACCAAACATCTTCGGATACCAGTAGATTAAACCAGCGAAACAAGCAAATACTGTACCCGCGATCAACACATAGTGGAAGTGAGATACTAGGAAGTATGTGTTGTGGTACTGATAGTCAGCAGCTGCCATGGCAAGCATGACACCCGTAACCCCACCGATTACAAAGTTCACGATAAATCCGAGTGACCAAAGCATCGGCGTCGTAAATTGAATCTTACCTCTGTACATGGTAAACAACCAGTTAAAGATCTTAACCCCGGTCGGAATACCGATCGCCATCGTTGTGATAGAGAATACAGAGTTAACAAGTGCTCCTGAACCCATCGTAAAGAAGTGATGGACCCATACCAAGAAACTGTATCCTGCGATTAAAAGCATAGACCAGATCATGGCTTTGTAACCAAATAGCGTTTTTCTAGAGAACGTAGAGATGATCTCTGAGAACATACCGAATGCCGGTAGAATTACGATATAAACCTCTGGGTGACCCCATAACCAGAAAAGGTTCGCCCAAAGCATATCCATTCCTGCTCCTTGCAGAGTGAAGAAATGGCTGCCGAATAAACGGTCAAATGTCATAAGTGCTAGAGCTACTGTAAGAATCGGGAAAGCGAAAATAATGATAACCATTGTTACAAGAGATGACCAAGTGAACATCGGCATACGGAACAATGTCATTCCCGGTGCACGCATCTTAAGGATCGTTACTAAGAAGTTAATACCCGTTAAGAGCGTACCAATACCTGCGATCTGTAGACCGAGCAGATAATAGTTCTGTCCAGGTCCTGGACTGAGCTCGTTACTTGCAAGTGGCATGTAACTCGTCCAACCTGCTGATGGAGATCCACCGATAACGAATGAGATGTTGAACAACATCGCACCAATAAAGAACGTCCAGAAACTAACTGCGTTTAAATAAGGATAAGCTACGTCGCGAGCTCCAATTTGTAAGGGAACAACGACGTTAATCAAACCGATCAAGAACGGCATCGCCATGAAGATGATCATGATTGTACCGTGTGTTGTAAAGATTTCGTTATAGTGCTGTGAATCGAGGAACTTAGCCTCTGGAACCGCTAGCTGTGTACGCATTAAGAGGGCATCTACCCCACCGCGGAACAGCATTAAGACAGCGGATACGATATACATGATACCGAGTTTTTTATGGTCAACCGTTGTAAGCCATTCGTCCCACAACCATTTCCATTTTTTATATTTAGTAAGATAGAACAGGATACCCACCATCGTAAGTACGATGGATACGTCAGCACCATATATCATCGGGTCGCCTGTTACGAAAAATTCATCCCATTTCATATTGAAATGCCTCCTCTGTTAATGGGCATGAGAATCCCCATGAGACTCTGATTCTTCAAGCTTCTTCATCTCTTCTTCACGCTTCTTCTTTTCTTCCTTACCTGCTTTGGAGTGAGGAAGCTTCTCTTCATAACCTAAACGTTCGCGAGCATCTAACGCGTATTCAGGGTTTTTAGCATGATCTACCCAATCTAAGTGAGTAGAAGAGAAAGTCATTTGTTTCACGTGACCAGGAAGCATAAGCTTGTCATACTGACCCTTCGAAAGCTCAGGAGCATCAGCTTTTGTTTCACTCGCCCACTTATCAAACTCTGCATCAGACATAGCCAACACATCAAACGTATGGTTAGTAAATCCTTCTCCTGTAAAGTTAGAGTTACGTCCTTCATAAGTCCCTTGCTCGTCAGCTTGCAGATAAAGCTCTGTCTCCATGCCAGCCATCGCATATTTCTGACCACCTAACTGAGGTACCCAGAACGATGCCATCGAATCAGCTGAAGTCAGTTTGAACAATACAGGTCGATCTTCAGGAATGTGAAGATAGTTAACTGTTTCAATATCTTGCTCTGGATAGGAGAATACCCATTTCCAGTTTACAGACGTTGCATGAATCACCAACGGCTTTTGATCTTTCGACTCTTCAGGAGGTCCTTCAAGAGAATAGATACTCTTTACCGTTGGAATCGATAATGCGATAACGATAATAATAGGAATGATCCACCAAATCGTCTCAAGAAGATGACTTCCTTCATTATCAGGATCATATCCTTTATGGTTTTTGCGATCACGATATTTATAAACAATAAAAGCAGTAAGTGCGTAAACAACTAGTAGGATAAATAACATAAACCAGATGGAATACATGATCAGATCCCTCTGTTCTGCTCCTACAGGTCCTTTTGGATCTAAAACAATCATATCGCTGCAGCCGCTAAGCATAAATACGGCCATCAATAACCCGAATGTAAAAAACGGCTTCAACCGTCGCATCACCAGGTCCACCTTCCTTTCTCTATTTACAAGCATTTACTTTTGCCTAATAAAAAACGAACCAAGAGTGATTATAGAGCATTGTGAATTAAATCACAATGTAAAACATAGGCAAATTTTAAATGACAAAAAACCTTTGCTTTCATAGTACCAGAATCCTAATAAATGTGACTCTATCCACAACAAATGTCACGATTACTTCAAATAAAGCTCACAACTTTATCACAGTTTTGACATAGAATGTTCACGTTTTTGGAAGAGACTTCTTTCAATGGAAAACAATCTTGAGCTTTTTAAAAGTTCAGTTTTTACTTTTTACCCTATTTACACCCAACATACACCTGCCTATGTAAATTTTACAAATAAAAAACGACCTTGCCTGATTAAGACAAGATCGCTATTTCTTAAACTTTTATGCACTTACTTCAACTTGATTTTCAGTGTCATTGTATACACTTGTATCAAGCTGATTTTGAACCTTACTTGTTAACAATCCTGATGTCATCGCACCACTTACGTTAACAGCCGTACGACCCATATCGATTAATGGCTCAACAGAGATCAATAGACCTGCTAATGCGATAGGAAGATCCATTGCAGAAAGTACAAGTATTGCCGCAAACGTTGCTCCACCACCAACACCTGCTACACCGAACGAACTTAGCGCTACAACTACAATCAATGTCAACAAGAATGATGGTGACAACGGATCGATTCCCACCGTTGGAGCGATCATAACGGCTAGCATTGCAGGGTAGATTCCCGCACATCCATTTTGCCCGATAGAAAGACCAAACGAACCTGAGAAGTTTGCAATTCCGTCAGGTACACCCATGCTCTTTTGCGTACGAATATTTAATGGAAGCGCTCCTGCACTCGTACGTGAAGTGAAAGCAAAAGATAGTACAGGGAAAGATTTTTTCATATAAGTAATCGGGTTTAAACCTGCAAATGTTAAAAGCAATAAGTGAATTCCGAACATGATCAGTAAGGCGACATATGAAGCAATTACGAACTTACCTAGTTTCGCGATTGCATCCATATTGCTCAGTGCAACTGTTTTGGTCATCAACGCGAGAACCCCATAAGGAGTTAGTCGAAGAATCAACGTTACTACACGCATGATTACCGCATAAAACGCATCAACAATCTTAGCAAAAAGCTCTGCCTGCTCTTCTTGCTTACGTTTGACTCCTAGATAAGCCACGCCTAGGAATGCAGCAAATATTACTACAGCGATCGTTGAAGTCGGACGAGCTCCAGTAAAATCTAAGAATGGGTTAGCTGGTAATAATGAAAGAACCTGTTGCGGAAGTGTCAGATCTTTTACCTCGGCAAATGTACCTTCCATCTCTTCACCACGAGCAGTTTCTGCATCCCCTTGCTCGATTTGTACAGCTTCAAGATCAAAAACAGTAGAAGTTGCAATTCCGACAACCGCAGCAATTGCAGTCGTACCTATTAATATTCCGATAATCAATCCACTAAGTTTTCCGATGTTTCCTTTTAAGTTCAGACGCGTAAACGCTGAAAGGATTGAAATGAACACGAGTGGAACAACGATCATTTTTAAGAACGTCACATAACCGCCGCCGACTAGATTGAACCAGTCAGTCGACTTAGCAGCAACCTCAGAGTCTGCTCCATATCCGTACTGAAGTCCCAGTCCAAACAAAATCCCTAGACCAAGCCCCGTAAACACACGCTTTGAGAATGAGACGTGCTTTTTTTGCATGTAATACAAAACACCCAATAGTATAAGCATAATTGCTATATTCGATAAAACTAAACCAGTAGTCACCTACAAGCCCCCCTTTAGTTAACTAAAGTAAAATTAATACAATTAAACCCATCTGTCAAGTAAGGATTACCAGCAGGATGTTTTTTAGCCGCCACCTCCTCACACAAAAAAAGACAAGCTTTTAATAAGAGTAAGCCCATCATTAGTGTGTTTATGCCGTAGTCACAGGTGAAATATTTAGTTGTGATACAGATATATTCAACTTAAAACTAAGATATGCTTGTTTTTGTAACAAATCCTTATGACTTGGTACTAAAGTTTGGCTAGAGGATATTTTAAACTGGTGGCTAAGCACATGAGCAACAGGTTTCACACTATAAAACGTCGCACTGAATCAAAAATAAATGAATTTCCAAACCTCTAACGAATGCGAAAACAGGATAAAAGTAACCATCTAAAAGAAGGACTATTTTCCTGCATATCATAATAAATTGTAGATGAGTAATCATTCTTACATATTTAAGGGGGAAATTTAATGACGTTTTACGGATCAATCGTACTTTTGCACATCTTAGCAGCAATAGTTGGACTCGGCGCAAGCTTCGCGATGCCAGTCGTTACTAAATTTGCTAAAACTACAAACCAAGCTCGCTTTGCACTTCAAGTTAACGCTAATATAGAAACTCTACCGAAGATTGGCAGTTTAACACTTCTTGCAACTGGACTTTTATTAGGTTATTTAAATACTTCACTATTTAGTGAATTTTGGTATATCTCTTCATTAGTTATTTATGTCCTTGCACAAGTTCTTGTTATTGGCATCATTCCAAAAAAACAGAAGCAGATGAGTAACATTCTGAATTCGCATGAAGGTGATGACCTTCCTCAATCTTACCGTACGGTTGATAGACAGCTGGATCCTTATATTTATTCTCTACATGGTTTAGCTGTTGTTATAATAATTTTAATGGTAGTGAAACCTTTTTAACCTTCATAATTCCCTCTTCTCTTGGACACAATACGTTGTAAAGAGATGAGGAGTGAAAAATATGGCACGCGGAAAATCGTTCGAACATAAAAAACAAGGTCATCCGGGAAGATTTCCTGATAATACCCTTCAAAATCGATTGGTTGAAAAGTCGGATGAAACAGATTCAGTGAACCTTGCAACAAAAGAAGCGTTCAAGAACCGAACGGGTGAGCAAGAATAGATGACATTCATAGCACTCTTGGAAAATCTTCCATGGGTGCTTTTTCTTTTTTAAGATTACGTATGCACCTATTGAGTTCCTTCCCCATTCAATACTATAATCAAGAGGGTACAAATTACTGACAGAAAAGGTGTTATATAGATGAGTATTTTAACGGTGCAAGGCTTAAGCCATGGTTTTGGCGATCGTGCCATATTTAATGATGTTTCCTTCCGCCTGCTTAAAGGTGAGCACATCGGTTTAATCGGTGCAAACGGTGAGGGGAAGTCAACGTTTATGAATATTATTACAGGCAAATTAAAGCCTGATGAAGGTAAAGTAGAATGGGCAAAAAAGGTACGTGTCGGCTATCTAGATCAGCACACGGTTCTCCAAAAAGGCATGTCTATTCGCGACGTGTTGAAGAGCGCGTTTCAATATTTGCTCGACATGGAAAATGAAATGAACAGCATGTACGAAAAGATGGGTGAAGCGACACCTGAAGAGCTTGAAAAGATGCTTGAAGATGTTGGCGTTATTCAAGATACGTTAACAAACAACGACTTTTACGTAATTGATGCTAAAGTTGAAGAAATCGCGCGTGGACTTGGTCTTGATGATATCGGTTTAGACCGTGACGTACACGATCTAAGTGGTGGGCAGCGTACAAAGGTATTGCTTGCTAAGCTTTTATTAGAAAAGCCAGAAATTCTCTTACTTGATGAGCCGACAAACTATCTGGATGAGCAGCATATCGAGTGGCTGAAGCGTTATCTGCAGGAGTACGAAAATGCGTTTATCTTAATCTCGCATGATATTCCATTCTTAAACAGCGTCATTAACTTGATCTATCACATGGAAAATCAAGAATTAAACCGTTATGTTGGGGATTACGATCACTTCAAATCCGTTCATGAGATGAAAAAATCTCAGTTAGAAGCAGCGTTTAAGCGTCAACAGCAGGAGATTGCCGGATTGAAGGATTTCGTTGCCCGTAATAAAGCACGTGTTTCGACTCGAAACATGGCAATGTCTCGACAAAAGAAACTCGATAAAATGGATGTTATTGAGCTCGCTAAAGAAAAACCAAAGCCAGAGTTCAACTTTAAAGAGGCGCGTACGCCAAGCAAGCTGATCTTTGAAACAAAAGACCTTGTAATCGGATATGACGAGCCACTTTCTAAGCCGCTGAATCTGCGTATGGAACGCGGTCAAAAAATTGCTTTAGTCGGTGCGAACGGTATCGGTAAAACAACGTTGCTCCGCAGCATACTAGGTGAGATCACACCTGTATCAGGCTCCGTTGAGCGCGGTGAAAACCTAGAGATCGGTTACTTCGAACAAGAAGTAAAGTCAGCGAACTATAATACATGTATCGACGAAATCTGGAGCGAGTTCCCTGGTTTCTCTCATCATGAAGTTCGTGCTGCCCTTGCGAAGTGTGGTCTAACTACAAAACATATCGAGAGTAAAGTAGAAGTGCTGAGCGGTGGAGAAAAAGCGAAGGTTCGTCTATGTAAATTGATCAACCATGAAAACAACGTTCTTGTACTCGATGAGCCGACCAACCATTTAGACGTTGAGGCGAAAGATGAATTAATGCGTGCATTGAAGGCCTTCAAAGGTAGTGTGCTGTTAATCTCCCATGAACCTGAATTTTATAAAGAAGTTGCAAATGACGTCTGGAACTGTGAAAGCTGGACGACGAAAGTGTTTTAAGTAAATCTGTTTGCTAGCCCTCATCTTTGGATGGGGGTTTTTTATTTGGGAGTTATTTTGGTAATGGGATGGTATAGGTTGCGGCTTTTCTTGAGCCCTTTGGTTTTAAATCCATAGCACGGAGAATTTTATACATGCTAGTAGAGGAATTAAGATGCAAGAAGTTTCGTAATTCTTCATTTTTAACTTGAGGATTTATCAAGAGTCCATAATCATGAATAGCTTTTATATGTGCATCAGCATTCTTATTAGAACAAGTTAAACAAAGCCAGTGTCTCATTGCTCTTTTCATCGGTAAGTTACCACAATTAGGGCAAATAACTCCTGTGGCTAAATCCTCTTTTTTTATCTCATATTGTTTTAAAATATCATTATTTATCTGTTTATGATTCTTTATTAAAAGTTTACTCAATTTCTTTATATCTTTTTGAGATAAATGATGGTGTGTATAATTTTGCGTTAAACGATGAATCGCCCGAATCAAGTCTTTGCCTCTAACAATTTTATTAAGACTTTTCTTATATGAAGGAGAAATTTTAATTACTGAGTGAATATTAGTTATCACTACTAAATAAAAGATAGGTATGCCAGCAAACTTATGAGAGGAGAGCCATTCCTTAAAACATGAAGCTTGAAATTCAACTTGTATGATTGGATCTGGAAACGCTTCTTCAATACCGTTTCTGGTGCGAATCACTTGGTTAAATTGATTGTCAAAATACAGGTTTCCTATTAAATTCTTAACTTCAATGATTAAACAATAGTGTGGAGTTATGATGAGAGAATCAAGCTGGAAGTATTGTTTTTGCGTTTTATCTCTTGGGAGCCTTAAATCGTGGAAAATATAATAGTTTTCTACAGGTAAATCACTTAAATGATAATCAAGGGACTTCTCTCCATTAAACCCAGCATTAAATTTTGCCCTATCACTTAAAATATCCGGTTTTTTGGAGAAATTCAGAGGCATTCTTTCTAATAATGAATCTAGTTTGAAAAGTGTTAACAGTTTTGTTCTTTCTTTTACTATCAAATCATCACCTCACACTTAATTTCCTTATAAAAATTCAACAATTGCCACTAATTTTCCTTTCATGAAAAAGCAGAATTTTTTTATAAGTCCTCGTAAAGGTTTATAAGTCTTCAAAAAAATTTATAAGTCCTCAAAAGATTTTATAAGTCCTCAAAAATTTTTATAAGTCTTCAGCCCAATTCTCCACTTTTTAGCGTAAAAAACACCTCCTGCTATCAGCAAGAGGTGCCCACCCAATCAACTATTCAGCTCTTCCACAAGCAACGAAAGCTCTTCCCATCGCTCCATCGCAGCTTCAAGCTCACTCTCCACTTTTTTCTGCTCAGCCATAAGCTCGCTGATCTTGCCAAAATCGCTTCCTGCAGCAACAATTTCTGCTTCATATTGCTCTTTTTTCTCTTCAAGGTTCATGATTCGCTCTTCAATCGTATCCCAATCTTGCTGATCTTTGTACGAAAGCTTTTTCTTCTTTTCTTTACGATGCTGTGTAGAAGGTTCCGTCACTTCTACAGACGAGGCCTCTTTCTTCACCGCAGCAGTCATTTCATCACGCTCTTTTTTCTCATCCATGTAGTCAGAATAGCTGCCTTGGAACCTTACAATGTTTGCGTTCCCTTCGAATGCAAGAAGATGATCAACGACACGATCTAAAAAGTAGCGGTCATGGGAAACTGTCAACACTACGCCAGGAAAATTTTCTAGATACTCTTCTAAAATCCCTAACGTTTGAATGTCCAAGTCATTTGTGGGTTCATCCAAAAACAGAACGTTCGGCTCTTCCATTAACACTTTTAGCATGTACAAGCGGCGTTTCTCTCCACCAGATAACTTACGAATATACGTATACTGCATATAGCGCGGAAACAGGAAACGTTCGAGCATCTGTTCAGCCGTGATCGTCTGACCATCTACCGTCGTGATGACCTGTGCCGTTTCCTTTATATAATCAACTACGCGCAAGTTTCCGTCGAGCTCTTCGTGATCTTGTGTATAGTAGCCGATCTTAACCGTTTCCCCTACTTCAACAGAACCTGAATCAGGTGCCATTCTGCCGGCTAACATATTTAATAAAGTGGTTTTCCCGCTTCCGTTTGGCCCGATGATTCCAAGTCGTTCACCAGGAACAATTAGATAGTCAAGATTTTTCACAAGCTCTTTCCCATCTAAACTTTTACTCAACCCTTCAACTTCAATCACTTTTTTGCCAAGTCGTTGTGATCCGATCGCAAACTCAACAGATCCTTTTACTGTAGGTCCTGTTTCTTCTTGCAAATTTTCTACGCGTTGAATTCGAGCTTTTTGTTTCGTAGTCCGCGCTTTCGCACCACGGCGTAACCACGCTAATTCGCGGCGAAGAGTGTTTTGACGCTTATCTTCGTTCTGAAGTGCAATCTCTTCACGTTCTGCCTTTTTCTCCAAGTACCTTTCGTAATTTCCCTCATAAACATAAAGTTTTCCATTATCGAGCTCAAAGATATTGTTTGTTACGCGGTTTAGGAAATATCGGTCATGGGTAACCATCAATAAGGCCCCTTTATAGTTTCCTAAGAACGTTTCTAGCCATTCAACCGTTTCATTATCAAGATGGTTTGTAGGCTCGTCCAAAATCAGCAGATCTGCAGGTTGAATGAGTGCTTTTGCAATCGCCACACGCTTCTTTTGCCCACCGCTTAAATGCTTCACTTGACGAGAAAAGTCGCGAAGACCAAGCTTTGTGAGCACCGTTTTAGCGATGGTATTTGCTTCCCATGCCTCATTTTCATCCATCTTTTGCTGACTATTCATCAAACGCTTCAGCTTCTTTTCGTTCGACGGGTCAGATTCTAGATCTAGTAGGGCTTGTTCATATTCACGCATCGTTTTCATGATGAGAGAATCTCCGTAATAGATTTGATCTAAAACGGATAAATCCTCATCAAGTTCGGGCTCTTGGGCCACATATTCGATTTGGAACGTGTTCGCATGCGATAACGTACCGCGTTCTGCTGGTTCGAACCCTGCAATAGCTTTTAATAACGAGGACTTCCCCGTTCCATTCGGTCCGATGAGTCCAATTCTTTGCTTGTCGCTGATCGAAAAAGTGATATCGTCAAACAGCGTTTTTTCACCGTATGTTTTATATAGATTTTCAACTAATAAAATACTCAAAACCATATCATTCCTTAGGCTAATGTCTTTGCATTCTATTGTAGCTCAACCCTGTCAGAATAGCATCTTTCGGTTATGATTTGCATTCTTTTTGGAATATTTGTTATAGTGTAAAACATGTTCTGAAAAGAAGTGGGCACGTTTTTTGCTCAAAACGGATGCCACCTATTTTCAATTCACACACATCGGCTTTGCTTTTTTCTTGTAGTTGTTGCTGGGTTCATTTAATCCGGCAAGATATTTAATGCGTTTATCGACCGCGCTTTTGACTTCAAGTTTTTTTCTGTTATTCCTCGCAAGCTCTTTTTGCAAATAAAAAGCTCTAAGAAACAACCTGCCAACTTTTTCATAAACAAGTCATCCGTTGAGCAAACTAACATGACCCATTTCATGAAAAAAGAAAAGGAGAGAAATTTTTACATGCAAACAGGAGTTATTATTTCATTAGTTATTTACATGGCCGGTATGCTATATATCGGATACTGGGCTTACAAAAAAACATCTGATCTAAGTGACTACATGTTAGGTGGCAGAGGGTTAGGCCCTGCAGTTACTGCATTGTCTGCCGGTGCCTCTGATATGAGTGGTTGGATGATGATGGGTATACCCGGTGCGATGTTTACTGACGGAATCAGTAGTATTTGGATTTCAGTGGGGTTAACGATTGGTGCCTTTCTGAACTATATTCTAGTGGCACCTCGACTTCGTACTTATACGGAAGTCGCAGATGATTCCATTACGATTCCTGACTACTTAGAGAACCGTTTTAACGATACAAAGAAAATTTTGCGTATCGTTTCAGCACTCGTAATCATTATTTTCTTCACTTTGTATTGTTCTGCTGGTCTTGTATCAGGTGGTAAGCTATTTGATAGCGCCTTTGGATTGGACTATACAACAGGAATGCTTTTAACAGGTGCAGTCGTAGTAGCATATACGCTATTCGGTGGATTCCTTGCTGTGAGCTGGACAGACTTTGTTCAGGGTTGTATCATGTTTATCGCACTGATTTTAGTACCCATTGTGGCTTTTACAGATATTGGTGATACACAAACAGTCATTGATACCGTTCGCGGTGTTGATCCGTCACTGCTTCAAGTAACAAAAGGACTTACTACGTTAAGTTTGTTATCTTTCTTAGCTTGGGGGCTTGGCTATTTCGGTCAACCACATATTATCGTTCGATTTATGGCGATTACATCTGTTAAGGACATTAAAACAGCTAGAAGAATCGGTATGAGCTGGATGATTATTTCTCTAATTGGTGCATCACTTACAGGTCTGATCGGTGTTGCTTGGTTTGCTAGAGAAGGTCGAGAGCTCGCTGACCCGGAAACTGTATTCATCGAATTTGCGAATCTTCTGTTCCACCCGCTTATTACAGGTTTCTTACTAGCAGCAATACTTGCGGCGATCATGAGTACCATCTCATCTCAGCTGCTCGTAACTTCATCTTCTATTACAGAAGACTTTTATAAGCAATTTATTAAAAAAGATGCTTCACAAAAACAACTTGTTTTTATTAGCAGAATGTCAGTATTAGTTATTGCCGTTATCGCCATTTTACTATCATTGAATCCTAGTGACACCATTCTTAGCCTTGTAGGTTACGCATGGGCAGGATTTGGTTCGGCATTCGGACCACTTATTCTGTTAAGTCTATTCTGGAAGAAGATGACGAAATGGGGAGCTTTAGCTGGTATCATCGTTGGTGCCGTTACCGTTCTTACATGGGTTCAGTTCCCAGATTTAAAAGAACAAGTGTATGAGATGATTCCTGGATTCTTCTTAAGCTTAATCGCAATTATTATTGTAAGCTTAATAACGAAGGATCCATCTAAAAAGGTTCAAAACCAATTTGATAACATGGAAGAAACTCTTGAAGAATTAAAATAATGTGAACAAAAAGCGTTCCTGACTAGCAGGAGCGCTTTTTATGCCTTTTTAACAAGTCGTTCAGAATGTGCAAGTTCTTCTATATGACCAGCACCTATACCAAACATGGTTGCGCGCATCTCAAATTCGATTCGTTCCATCTGTAAAATTAGAGCCTCAACGTCCTTTTCTACAGCTGATGCCAGAAGCAGTCTACCAAAACCGGCAAGATCAGCTCCTAAGGCAATCGACTTTGCGGCATCCACACCGTTTTTAAGGCCTCCACTTGCAATCAACGGGATAGAAAAATTATTCTTCCTGACCGCGAAGATACTTTCAGCAGTCGGAAGCCCCCAATCTAGAAAAGCCTCCGCTGCTTCTTTCCGGATGTTATCGTTCGAACGATAGCTTTCTACTTGAATCCATGACGTTCCACCTGCTCCAGCTACATCAATGAACTGAACACCTGCCGAAGTAAGTCGATCTGCCGTTTTTTCGTCAATCCCCATTCCTACCTCTTTTACACCGACTGGCACATCAAGGGAATTCGCGATTCCTTCAATCTTAGAAAGCAAATTTGAGAAATTTGTATCTCCTTCTGGCTGGAACACTTCTTGTAACGTGTTTAAGTGCAGAACCAGCATATCAGCTTCAGCCATCTCAACCGCCTGTTTACACTGATCGACCCCAAAATCATAGTTGAGCTGAACCGCTCCTATGTTCGCAATGATTGGAATATCAGGAGCCCATTTCCGTATCTGAAACGTATAGCCAAGATCCTCATTCTCTACCGCAGCTCTCATCGAACCTAGCCCGATCGCCCATCCTTTTTCTTGAGCAGCTAATGCTAAATGCTGATTAATTTGATAAGCGGTATCAGTTCCACCTGTCATAGAAGAGATTAAAAAAGGTGTCCGCATCTGTTTATTTAAAAATGTGGTTGAAAGCGAAATTTCATCAAATGATAATTCAGGTAATGCGTTGGGTATGAATCGATAATTCTCAAGCCCTGTCGTAATGTTCTTACCTTCAACGTCTTCATTCAGACTAATTCGGATATGTTCAGTTTTCCGCTTTTCCGTAAGGTCCTTCGAAATATCCAACAACTTTCCTCCTCTTTCGTTTAAGCGTCTTATTTTTAAGATTCAGGATTCGAATCAGCCTGAACCTGTTATATCTCTGGATAAATATAAACGGTAGATTAAACAAAACGGCATACCCAATCATGATGTTGCCAATCCATACAGGGTTCCATAAGAAAAACAATAGTGCAGGCGGCATAGAAAGCCAATGCGTCAATTCTGCACGACGTGTTTCTGCTAAAAAACGTGCTAAATACTCTAGAGAATCACCTTCTAATGTTTTCTTAGCAAATCCTCCCCGATAAAAATCACCACCATCAGGCAGTATGGTTTTCCATTTGCGGATTCCTATTTTTTCATACCATTGTCCACTGTTTTCCCAACCAAAAGCTGTATCCCATCTGCCCTCTTTTGTAAAGTTGGAAAAAGGAATACGGTGAATGATATAAGCTACAGTTAAATGAAAGATGAGCCAGGCAAGTATATTGATCACTACCGTCCAAAACGGTGAAAGTTCAATCAGCATTTACGCATCCCCTTTTTCAGAAACCGAGATTTCTCTACCTTTCCACTTTACTTCTTTTTTGATTACACTCAAAATAAAAGACCAGATGTACACCACAGAAAAAAACAAGAAGTGCGCAGGGTGTGATAAAGCTGAAAGAATCGAATTCGTTCCAACCTTCTTCATTAAGGCCTTAATCTGAATCGCATAAAGCAGATAGAAGATTCCCCACATCATAACCTCGTTGAATTCTTGAACCAATAAGAAAGGAAGCTGAATAGCTAGACTTATTCCTCCTGTAATCCAAGCTACTGTCAGTACTAAGGGCATGAGAGGCGTTTTCGCTGAACCAAGTGCGAAGCTTTTACACCATCCGAAGAATAATGCTGTTAGACCTTCTGAATACATTCGGAAATAAACCGCCTTGTATCCTGAGAAACAAGTAACATTCATATCTTGATTCATAGCCACTCTTCCCATTTCCATATGTTCAAGAACTTGGTGCTTAATCCCTTCATGGCCACCTATCTCTGTATAGGTTACTCGATCGATCATTAGGCACGGACCAAACGCACCAGCAGGTTTTTTACGAAAAATCGTAAAGCATTGCATAGCGGCCATTACGATTATGTTAAATAAAGAAGAAAATTTCTCTGAGGCACTCTTCATCTGATGAAACGGCTGAACACTAATCAATCCCCTGTTTCTTTCCCATTCACCGCACAAACGTTCAATTCCGTCTTGCTCTATTTCTAGATCGGCATCCAAAAATAACAATAAAGAGCCTGTCGCATGTTTGGCTCCATTCCAGCATGCCCATGGTTTTCCTAGCCAACCGATTGGAAGACGTTCTGGCTTTACAACGGTAACTCCGAACTCCCGAGCGACTTCTTCTGTTCGATCCTCAGAATCATCGTTAACAACAATTACTTCATGAAGCTTCATACTTTGGTTACTCAACGTCGGCAATAAATTTTTTAAGTTTGCTTCCTCATTCCTTGCGGGAATAATAACTGAAACAGAACGTGGTTCATGAGGACCTCTAGAACTTAGAGTTCTTATATTCCATAGCATGAACCATCCACAAAGCCACATGATTGATAGGTACAAAATGGTAGAGAACATGTCGACTGTCTCCTTTAGAATAAAAAGTTATATGTTACAGCTTGGGCTTTGTATTCTTTTTTCAAACAATTCTTTAAAAAAGAGGAATTTTTATATTCAGTCAAGAACTGAAAATAAAGAATGACTTTCTGAATATGTTGAAAAAGCGTTCAATAATTTTACAATGGTTGTACATAAACTATACAATACAGAGGAACAGTCGTACAGCAACAGCTAAGAAACAACCTTAACCTTTCATTCCCAATACCGAGGAGGATTTTGATGAAGAAAAAAGTGTTAGTTGTAGGCGGCGGACTTGGAGGCCTATCAGCAGCTCTTCGATTAGCAGCTGATGGACACGAAGTAACTGTACTCGAAAAAAATGAACGTATCGGCGGTAAACTGAATCAGCGTTCTGGAAAAGGCTATACATTTGATACGGGGCCTTCCATCTTAACGATGCCATGGGTACTTGAACAGCTGTTTGAATCTGCTGGAAAGAACATCCACGATTACATAAACATCCAGCGTATCGAACCACAGTGGCGAACGTTCTTTGAAGATGGCACGGTTATTGATGTGACGAGCGATCTGCCAGAAATGTTAAAAGAGATCAGTAAAGTGAATCCGCAAGATGCTGCTTCATTCTTTAAGTATCTGGATTATTGCAGCCAAATGTACGAACTAAGCATGAAGAGTTTCTACAAGAAAAGTTTATCTGGATTAAACGATTTGCGCACTCTTCACAGCTTCAAAGAACTTCTTGCGATGGATCCTGTGAAATCAATGGACCAAGCAACGAAAAAGTTCATTAAAGACAAACACCTTCAACAACTATTTAATTTCTTCATCATGTATATCGGTTCCTCCCCTTATCAGGCACCAGCTGTTCTTTCTCAGTTGATTCACGTTCAGCTTGGCCTTGGTATCTATTATGTGGAAGGCGGTATGTACAAAATTGCTGAATCGATCTTAAGTGTTTTAAACGAATATAACGTTGATGTTCGAACGAATCAAAAAGTAGTAGGAATCTTAACAGAAGGTACTACGGCTAAAGGGGTAAAACTTGAGAACGGCGAAGAGATGTATGCAGATATCGTTGTTTCTAACTTAGAAGCCATCCCAGCATACAAGACTCTTCTTTCTAATCATCCGCAAGCTAAAAAAGCGGCTGAAGATTTAAGTAAATTCGAACCTACTGTTTCAGGTCTCGTCTTATTGCTTGGAGTTGATAAGGAGTACGATGAGTTTGCTCATCACAACTTCTTCTTCTCTCAAAGTGGGGAAAGAGAATTTGATCAAATCTTTAACACTGGCATTCTTGCAGATGATCCTACTGTATATGTGGGAATCTCTTCAAAAACCGATCCAACTCAAGCACCCGAAGGCAAAGACAACTGGTTTGTCCTGACACATGTACCTCCGCTTAAAGAAGGCGAAACGTGGGAAGGCAACCTTGAAAGCTATCGTGAGCTCGTCTTAAACAAACTTGAGCGCATGGGAGCTAAAGATCTTCGTCAGCATGTGGAATGGGAATACACGTTTACACCTGACACTTTAAAAGAACTGTACGGACCGAACGGCGGATCCATCTACGGTATTCGAACTGACCGCAAGATGAACGGCGGATTTAAGATTCCGAGCAGAAGCAATCAGTTTACAAATCTTTATTTTGTTGGCGGCTCTACTCACCCTGGCGGCGGCGTTCCAATGGTAACTCTATCAGGACAGCTGACAGCCGATTTAATAGGTGAAGATATAAAAAATGTTTCAAAGGAGATCGGGTAATATTGCAACCAGTACAGCAGCATGGCACCATCGATAAAGTACTTTTTCGGTTCTTTATCTTTTGGTATAGCGTAGGACTAATACTTCTTGTTTTTAATATTCTCCCTCCTGCTCTTGAGTGGGCAAACAGTGTGTTTTTAATCGCATGCGGTGTTCTTGGAGGATTTTATTTTTATCGCACTTATGGTAACTTTGGCGCAATTTTTACTTTATTCGTTCTGTTTGGCAGTATCGTAGCAGAGAGTATTGGCGTCAAGACTGGCCTGATTTTTGGTCACTATAATTATAGCGATCAGCTCGGCTTACAATGGTTAGGCGTACCTGTTGCCATCGGATTCGCGTGGGTGATGATTTTAGCCGTCTCTCACGCAATAGCTGGCGGAATCGTTAAACCATTTAAAGGTCAAACAGCTATAAAAGTGCCACTATACGTCGTTACAGGTGGTCTGATTGCTGTTGTAATGGATGGGATTATTGATCCTGTCGCTTACCTTGTTAAAGGTTACTGGTTCTGGGATGGAACAGGTATATATTATGGAATACCATTGCAAAACTTTGTTGGCTGGTTTCTTTTGGCTAGCTTCTTTCATATCACTTTAGTTACAGGATTGAACATAACGAAAAAAACGACGGCAACTCAGCACCCCTATTGGCATTTTCGCACGATCGCTGTGTTTTTAATGGTCACGAGCATGTTTGTTTTACTAGGATTAACATCAGAGCTGTATCTGGCTTCATTTGGTGTGACTTTCGCTAGCATCATCCTGTTAAGTTTATATCGTATAAACAATAAACCAATTTCTCTAAATCGTGATATAGCATACAGCCCGGGGAAAAGGTGATATTCATGGTGCTCATATGTATTGCAGCTGCCCTTCTCTTTTTAGCAGCTACCATAATCAATAGTCTCTTTTTACCCTCTCTAAAAAAGCCCTCTTTAGGGGCTTCTCATTCGGAGAGGGTTGCTGTTTTTGTACCGATGCGGAATGAAGAGAAAAACGTAGCCGGTCTCGTTGCCACTTTAAAAGGACTGACGTATCGTTCTATATCCTTTACCATCCTAGATGATCATTCAGATGATGATACATATAACTCTCTGTTGAAACACATCGATAACGATAGCCGTTTCAGCGTTTTACAAGGAAAGGAGCTTCCTTCTGGCTGGGCAGGAAAAGTCCATGCCTGTCACCAGCTTAGTCAAAGTGCAACAGGTGATTATCTTTTGTTTATTGATGCGGATGTTCGACTTCATCCCCATACGATTGAGACTTCACTCGCATTATTGAAGAAGCGAAAAGCTAGTCTATTATCTGGGTTTCCGAAGTTTCCTGTAACCTTATTTTTTGAAAAACTGATTGTACCGTTACAGCATTTTGTTATTTTATTTCATCTTCCGCTTCTTTTTGCAAACTTTACAAAATGGCCCCCAGCAACAGCTGCACATGGTGCGTTCATGTTGTTTAAAAGTAAGGATTACCATGCCATTGGTGGTCATGCTAGCATTAAGAACTCTTTAGTTGATGATGTCGACTTAGCCAAAGCCATGAAACGAGCGCGTTATGAGGTTGTCCTCGCTAACGTAACGAACTATGTTTCTTGTTATATGTATCATACCAATAAAGAAGTATGGAACGGATTTACTAAGAACCTGTTTCCTGGGTTGGGTCGTTCCATCTTTCTCGTTGTTTTTTTATCTATTTTTTATACCGGATTTTACATAGCACCTTTGTTTTTTTTCATATATAGCATATTCACTGAACAACTGTTATGGATGCTGCCTTACTTTATCACAGTCATCCAAAAGGCATATGTCGACCTTTTAACGGGGCAAAAAGTTTATCTTGCCTTAGCTATGCCGTTATCTGCAATAGGTTTGGTCGTACTTGTGAATGCCTCTATGTGGAAAGCACTAAAAAAGCAGGGCTTCGAATGGAAAGGACGTTCTTATCAATGAGAAAAATCGCGATTGTCGGGGGCGGCCTTGGCGGATTATCTGCAAGCATCTCACTTGCTAGTAATGGTTGTGACGTTCACGTATATGAAAAAAATGAGCATTTTGGCGGTAAATTGATGCCTGTAGCTTTAGGTTCTCACACGTTTGATTTCGGACCGAACACCATAACGATGCCTCAAATATTTGACGAAGTATTTCTAGATGCCGGCGAAGATCCTAGAGACTATTTTGAGTGGATCAAATTAGATACGCATACTCGAAATGTTAGCAGCACTGGGGAAGTTTTTGAGATGTCGACGGATGCAGATCATGTGATGAATCAATTAAAGAAACTCGATCCCTATGCTGCACAACGATATTCAGATTACCTTGCAGAAGTGACTCGTTTATATCATCTAGCAGAAAAAGAATTTTTTCCTAGGACTTTTACGAGTATGAAAGATTATCTTTCTCCTTCACTTTTTAATGCTTTTACAAAAGTGAGACCACTGCAATCCATGGACAGCTTTCATCGTAAATACTTCAAGCACCCGCTATTGCTGCAAACCTTTAACCGATATGCCACCTACATAGGATCATCCCCTTTTCAAGCACCTGCTACATTCTCTCTAATCGCTTATCTAGAGATGATCCAGGGCGTTTATTACGTAAAAGGCGGTAACGTGAAGATTGCCGAAAGTATGGTACGTCTAGCAGAGAAGCTTGGTGTTCATATGCATTCAGGTGTTGAAGTGAAAAAAATTAACGTTAGTAACGCCGAAGCAAAATCTCTGAACCTTTCAAATGGAGAAGAAGTGGAGTTCGATGCTGTAGTGATGAACGGAGATCTGCTCGAAGCATATCCTAAGCTCGTAGAAGAACGCTACAGACCTTCTATGAAGAACAAAAAAGTGGAGAGCTACTCTCCTTCAATTTCTGCGTTCGTTCTTTTAGTGGGACTAAACAAGCGGTTAGATAATCTGTTGCATCATCAAGTGTATTTCTCGAGCGATTACAAACGAGAATTCGAAACGTTATTCAACGGAGAATATCCCGATGATCCAACTATCTATATTTCAAATTCTTCTGTAACCGATCCATCCGTCTCCCCTGACGGAGACAACCTGTTCATATTGGTAAACGCACCGCCTATACGAGCTGGGCGTGAAGCAAAAAGCACGATTGACTATGAGCGTTATAAAAATTTAATTTATGACCGTCTTGAAATGTTCGGCCAACATATAAGGCCACATATCCTTCATGAGAAGATGATAACGCCTCACGACATACAAGCTAAGTTCGGTGCATTTCGAGGAGCATTGTATGGTATATCAGCGAATGAACGCAAAAACACGTTTCTACGCCCTTCTAACCGCTCTAAAGACATCCGTAATTTGTATTTCGCTGGAGGTACAACGCATCCTGGTGGGGGTTCTCCAATGGTCATCATGAGCGGCCGCAATGTCGCCCGCGAACTGCTGAAGGGGTCAGTCCCCAAACAATTATCATAAATCGCTAAAAACAAGCAATCACCCTGGGCGATTGCTCGTTTTTCAATCCGTCTTTCATACTCTTTCCATTTTGTGGTACACTAATTTTTAAAAACATTGGGGGATATCACATGAAAGTCCGACTCTTAAAACCTGAAGACGCAAAAGCGTATTGGGAGCTTCGACTAGAGGCATTAAAATCAAACCCAGAAGCATTTGCTTCAAGCTACGAAGAAGCAGTCCAAAGAAAAGATCCAATAAAGGAAATATCGACCAGATTTCAAGAAGAAGGCAGTTATACATTCGGTATGTTTGATGAAGATAAGTTAATTGGCAATGTTACGTTAGTCCAAGAAAAAGCATTAAAGATGCAGCACCGCGGCAACATATATGCCATGTATGTGAGCGCTGAGAACCGTAAATCTGGCGTCGGCCGCTCCCTCATGCAAGCAGTTATCCAACACGCAAAAACCATACCAGTTCTTGAAAAACTGAACTTAACGGTAGAAGCTAAAAATGAAAAAGCAAAGAACCTTTACACTTCACTCGGTTTCAAGACATACGGGTACGAAGAAAAAGCACTCAAAGTAGATGGTCAATTTCACGACGAAGAACACATGGTGTTGTTTTTATAGTAATTTTCAAGGGCTTTCCCTTTTTAGAGTGCTTTTTCAAAGAATTAACCTGTCTTCGTCACTTTGGTTCCTTAATTGTGAACTGTTTTTGCACTTGTAACAGCTATATGGGCTGTATAGGGTATACCAACTGGGGTATGCAAATTACCTAATGAATACGGCGAGATTCAGCCAGAATACGGCGATTTTTGCACATATATCGGCGAGTCGACATTATTCGACTCCTAACACTTAGCTCTATACCCCTCTACCCAGAAACCCGAGCGGCTGAAATAGAAACTAAAAGCAAAATAGCATACAAAAAGAGCTGACAACACAGGCAACGACCTGTTTATCAGCTCTTTTACTAGTATCAAGTTATTTCACAGCAATCTGCTTCAACAGATCTCCTTTTTCAGCACTTGATACAAATGCTCTTCCGTTAAACACTTTATAATTCTGCTTACGAACTTTGTTCAGAATCTCTCGGTAATAGATCGCCGCTAGTTGAACAGGCATTCGTGATTCAATCGGATAATGTTCTAGTGTTTCATTAAATTTTGCATAGAAGACTTCCGCACGAATCGCTATACTCTCCCATGCCGCAATAAAACGATCATCCACCACTTCTTTTTTCAAATCATCCTCTGTATATCCATGTTCAGCCATCACTGTTGATGGAAGATATACTCTGTCACGATCCAAATCTTCTGCGATATCTCGCAATACATTCGTAAACTGCATGCCAATCCCTAATGAGATCGCTCCTTCACGAAGCAGATCTTTTTGTTCAGGAGCTAAAATAGGCAGCAGCATCAATCCGACTGTACTGGCAACGTGATAAGAATAATACTGAAGCTCTTCCACCGTTTCATAATGCGTCTTATACAGATCCATTTCTTGGCCTTTGATCATATCTAAAAAAGATTGATGATCCATCTCAAAGTTTTGAAAAACATCCTGCAGTGCGATCCACGTTGGCTCGGCTGCAGGTATTTCACCTTTAAGAAACTGATTGAACTCTTCCTTAAAGACAGCTAGCTCTTCCTTCGGGCTATCTCCCTCATCTACAATGTCATCTACCGTTCTGCAAAATGAGTACACTGCCCAAACGGCACGTCGCTTATCTTCTGGTAAAAATGAAAATGCTTTATAAAAGGTTTTAGAATGAACTTTAATGATCTCTTCACAATGAGAATACGATTCCTGAACCGTTACCAACTGTTTCACGCCCTTTCAAGATATTTGGCTAGATGTTTTGCACTCTGCATAACGATGGGAACGCCACCACCTGGATGGATGGATGCACCGACCGCGTACAGATTTTCGTATGGAAGAGGTTTGATTTGAGGCCGAAACACACCAGATTGTTTTAAAGTTGGCGCAATACCAAAACTGCCGCCTTGGTACAGTCCATCAGTGAGTGCGTCATTAGGAGTGCGGATCTCGCTCCACACGATAGAATCCTTCAGCCCTGGATAGCCTCTTTTTTCCAATGAATCAATAATAAAATCTGCATAACTTTGTTTCTCTGACTCCCAATCTACTGTATCTCCTGAAGGAACCGGAACAAGTACGTATAATACGCTTTTTCCTTCTGGCGCAAGTGACGGGTCTATTTTTGAAGGATAGAACGTGTAAATGGCCGGATCACGAGGCAGCTTCTTTCGTAAAAACACTTCTCGCATATGTTCATCGAAATGATCCGTCATAAAGAACTGATGAACGTCCGCTTCATCGAACATTCTGTCTAGACCCAGATACAGCAGGAAACACCCTGAAGAAGATTCGTAGTTTTTCTTGACTGGCTTTGGTCCTGGAATGAGATTATGAATGCCAGGAAAATCACCATTATAAATGACCATATCATGCAGATGAGTTCCTTTTTCTGTCACCACCCCGTTACACAAATTGCCTTGTAATGACAATGCTTCTACAGGGGTACTCAACCGGATCTTCACCCCTTGCTCAACTAACTTTCTTTGCAGCAAGTCTACAACACTTCCATATCCGCCTTTTACATACCAGATACCATGAGCGTGTTCACTAAACGGCACGAGTGAATACATGGCAGGGGAGTTTTCAGGGGATCCTCCGATATACAAGGTCTGAAACGAAAAAGCTTCCTGCATTCTAGGATGGCTGAAATACGCTTCTGCTAATTTTTTTACAGATTGATAAGCTTTTAGTTTTGTGAGTGTGTGCAGGTTTTTAGGTGTCCAAAAGTCCCTTCGGTTTACGAAAGAACGATCTAAGAATGCTGTTTTCCCTTGATGAAAACGCTCGTACATATCCGTTACGTACCGTAAGAATCCTTGCTCTTCACCTGGAAACATTCTGCTAATTTCATTCAGCTGTCCGGGCAGATCACTCGTTTTATAAAAATGAGATCCATCTGGATAATTCAACTTATACATAGGACTGCATAAGATCAGCTCTAGCTCCTCGCGTTGAATTCCCACTTCACCTAAAATCTCATAGATCATTTCAGGAAGTAGCACGATTGTAGGACCACTATCAATTTTGTATCCTTCTTTTTCAAAAAAGTTTAGCCTGCCGCCAAGTCTAGAACTTTTCTCGTAGATCGTAACCTCTTTACCTTGTTTTCTTAAATAGAGTGCTGTAATTAAGCCACCAATACCTCCGCCAACAATTCCAGCATTCATACGGATTGAACCTCCATTGCACTATGTTTCTCTGCCATCATGGTTGTTGTGATTCGGGCAGATTCCATAATTGTAGGAAGACCGCTTCCCGGATGAGTTCCACCGCCAACGAGCCATAACCCTTCGATCTCTTTTTGTTTATTATGTGGCCTAAAGTACATCATCTGAGTTAATTGATGGCCGAGGTTAAACGTTGCTCCCTTATACACTGAGAGTTTGTTTTCCCAATCAAGCGGTGTAAACATATATTCTGTTTCAATATGCTGTTCCAAGTCTTTAAAATCAGTACGTTCCTGCAGCTGCTCTAGAACAAGCTTTTTAAAATCATGCTTATGATGCTCCCAGTCGATCAAACTAAAATTGTTAGGAACAGGAGCTAAGATGTAAAGGGCTGATTTTCCTTCAGGAGCAAGAGTTGGATCTGTTACAGAAGGATTATGAATATAGATGGAAGGATCTTGAGACAAAATCTTCTTCTTCGTAATCTCTTCAACATTCTTACGATAATCTTCAGAAAAAACGATCGTATGATGCGGAAGGTCGTATTTCTTATCCACACCAACGTAAAGCATAAATGCAGAACAAGAATAGCTCTTTTTCATTAATTTATCGCTCGTATACTTTTTTGTAGATCCTTTAGGCATCAACTTTTCCATAGCGTGCGCGAAGTCGGCATTAACTACTACTTCATCCGCAAACACTTTTTCACCTGAATCTAGTTGAAGTCCCTTCACTCTACCTTTTTCAATAATGAGCTCTTTTACACCTGATGAAGTTGCTACTTCACCACCGTATTCTTTAATCACTTTAACCATTGCTTCAGTAATTTTGTTCACACCACCTACAGGGTGATAAACCCCGTATGCGTGTTCCATATAAGAAAGAATCGTAAATGCGCCCGGACATTCCCAAGGGGACATGCCTAAGTATTTGGCCTGAAACGTAAACGCGAGTCGCAGTCTTTCATCAGAGAAATACGTAGAGAGTTGATCGTGCAGAGAATCGGTTATCGTTAACTTTGGCAGTGCTTTTATAAATTTAAGCTGCAGATAATCCAATAGGGAGTCATGCTTATTTTGTAAGATGGGCATGAGTGCTTCAAACTTCTCTTTTTCTTTCTTCATAAAACGTTTATAGCCTTCTCCATTTCCAGGAAAGACCGCTTCAATATTTTTATACATGACGGATTGATCTGTTGTAGAATCAATCGTTGCATCTTTAAATTTCAGCTGATACATCGGGTCAAGTCTTTTCAACTCGATATAATCTTCTAGGCGTCTTCCCGCAAGCTGAAACATTTCTTCCAAGATGTGAGGCATATTTAAAAAGGTTGGACCCCGATCAAACGTATAACCATCTTGATGAAAAGCAGAAGTACGCCCACCGATGAACGGTTGTTTTTCGTATACTGTCACTTGATATCCCTTACTGGCTAATAGCATTCCAGCTGTTAGACCACCAGGACCCGCACCAATTACAGCTACAGATTTCATACATGCATACCTTCCTTCTACTTTTACAAACTATATACAAAATATTATACAAAAATTATACGATGTGTGTTCTAGGATTGGCAAATTTAAAAGATATAAAAAAGCACACTCAAAATTCTGTTCATTGATGTGTGCTTGTTCACATATGGTGTGTATGTAACTTCGACGAAAAAAATAGAAAACCTTCTCAAACGTTTAAATAAAATAAACTTTAAACATAAAACATAAAATACGATAAATTACCAAAAAAGCCTGTAGGTTCTACAGGCTTTCTTACATCATTCTTTTGAATGCTTTTCTTTGTGATTAAGATAGTCTTCTTCTTCATTTTTTGGCTTTTTCTTTCTAGCTTGGCGCACGATTAATATGACAATAATGACAACTAATAATAAGCTGACATTCAAAAAGCCTCCAAAAAACTTAAAGAGTTCATCCATGCTGCTTCACCTCTTCTCAGCATTTTCCCCCTTTTTACGGTTTTTAAACCGGTTCTCTACTAAGAAGGTGAGTGAGTGGCAACGTTACACTGACTTTCGTCCCTTTATCTAACTTACTCGTATAATCCACTCTTCCCCCCATTGATTCAATGATTCGCGTAGATACCATCGTTCCTAAACCAGTACCCTGCTCTTTCGTTGAAAAGAAAAGAGAACCAACACGAGTAAGCTGTTCTTTTGTCATTCCTTTACCCGTATCCCTCACAATAATCTTTACACTGTCATCTTCTTCTATAAGTTTTATCGTCACACGTCCTTCTTTTGGCGTTGCCTCTACAGCATTTTTCAAAATATTTATAAGTGCTTGTTTTAACTGATTGCGGTCCGTAGTGATGACAGCATCTGATTCAATCGTATGTGTGAGCGAAATACCTTCCTTTAACGCATAGGGGTTTAATAGAATACTCAATTCCATGACTAATAAAGGAAGAGGAAATGTTTCGATCTTTTTAAATTCAGGTTTGGCAAAATTCAAGTAATCGCTGATAATGTTTTCAGCTCTTCCTAATTCGCTTAGGATAAGTGGATAGTAGTGCTTGTGCCGCTCGTCTTCACCTTCCATCAACTGAAGAAATCCTTTTACAACAGTTAGCGGATTACGAACTTCATGTGCAATAGATGCTGCAAGTTCTCCGAGCGTATGCTGCTTTTCAGAACGTCGAATCTCATCCTTCATCAAGTTTCTTTCAATGACAGATTCATTTAAGACCGCTGCGAAAACAACTGCTAAAATTTGAATGGTGCCAAACACACCTATGTATAGTACTAATTTTTGATCAAACACTAAAAAATCTTTATTGAAATAAAGGTAGATAAAAAGGATGATTAACTGAACGAGCGCAGGCCAAGATCCTATTATTATTGAAAGATGAACCCTCTTTTTCGGGCTGGATTTCCAGAAGTAGGTATAGATGAGAAAAGGAACAGCACAAGAAACAACTGCAACGATATACGCTAAGAACAGGGTTTCACCACCCATAGCCGTTCTAGTCAGCATAAGAGCAGCAATCGTTATGATCCCAGAAATCGGACCACCATAAAAAATAGACAGGACGACCGGAACATACCTTAGATCCCAGTACAGTGAGGAATCATAATAGGCAAAATACATGCAGAGTGATGCGGCCGATCCATATAACAAGCCTAAAAAATAGGGTGATCTCCCTATTTTTCGATGTTCGAACAAAAAGCTATAGCTCAATACGGGCGCAAGAACAATTAATACATGTAAAAGCAGCTTCTCAACAATCATTCTATACTCCTTAGTCCGAGTGTCTTATGCTCTATCAATACGACAAAAAAAGGGCAATCCCTTCAAGGATCACCCTTTTATTATGACTAAAGCCTCATCTTCCAATCTCAAACACTATCAAGCGTCTTGCTTTAATTGACTGTGATAAAGAGAATAATAAAATTTCTTGTTTTTGAGCAGTTCATTGTGTGTCCCTTTTTCGAGGATACCACCATCGTGAAGGACTAAGATTTGGTCTGCCTGTTGTATCGTGTTTAATCGATGGGCAATTACAAAGCTCGTTCTTCCCTGCATAAGACGCTGCAGAGCTTCTTGTATCTTCATCTCGGTAATTGTATCAATGGAACTTGTTGCTTCATCTAGAATCAGTAGTGAAGGGTCCGCTAAAATTGCCCTTGCGATAGATAGAAGCTGTTTCTGTCCCTGACTGATGCCGCTGCCCTCTTGGTTAAGTATCGTTTTATAACCTTTAGGCAGCTTCTGAACGAAAGAATGAGCGTTCGCTAGTTTTGCAGCATTCATCACTTCTTCATCCGTCGCATTTAACCGTCCATACCGAATATTCTCAAGGATGGTTCCTTCAAACAAAAAAGAATCTTGAAGAACAAACCCCATATGACTGCGAAGCGAGCTTCTTTTCACTTTTTTTATATCATGTCCATCGATTAAGATCTGACCACTATCACTCTCATAAAACCTGGAAAGCAGATTGACGATGGTTGTTTTTCCTGCACCAGTAGGACCTACTAATGCTACCGTCTCTCCTTCATTTACAGAAAAGTTTAAACCGCTAACGGTCTTCTCATCCTTTTCATAAGAGAAAGAAACATCTTGAAACTCTACTTTTCCTTTTACTGAAGAAAGTTCTACAGCACCTGTTTCATCCATCTCCTCTTGTGATTCATCAAGGATTTCAAATACTCTCTCTGCCCCAGCAACGGCAGATAGTAACGTATTAAATTGGTTGGCTAAATCATTGAGTGGTCTCGTGAATTGTCTAGAATACTCAACAAATATAACGATCACACCGATTGATACTTTCCCATTCAACGCAAGTACGCCGCCGACTCCTGCTATTAATGCAAAGCTTCCATTGTTAAGAACGTTCATCAATTTTGGTATAAAGCCCGAGAAGGTCTGTGCCCAATATCCAGACTCTCTCAACCGTTCATTCCTAGCCATAAATTCTTCCATCACTCTTTTTTCCTGCGAAAACGATTTTACGATGCGCTGACCAGAAGTGATCTCTTCGATATATCCGTTAATCTCTCCCAGGTTTCTTTGCTGTTCTTTAAACCGGGCGCCTGTTCTTTTCGTAATCCACTTTAGACCAAAGAACATGAGCGGAACGATAGATAAAGAGATCAGCGTCAGTATCGGACTTAAATAGATCATGACACCCACTGTTCCAATAAGGGTGAGGATGCTTGAGAATACTTGAATAAACGAACTGTTCAACGTGGAACTGACGTTTTCTATATCATTTGTCACACGGCTCATCAGTTCACCATGTTGCCGTTTATCAAAAAAGGAAATCGATAATCGGTGAAACTGGTTAAACAGATCGTTTCTCATTTTTAACACGGTATCTTGTGCGATTCCTATCATCCAATAGTTTTGCAGCCAAGTAGAAAGAGATTGACCTACAAAAACAAAGATAAGACCGAATAAAAGTTTGTTTAGTCCCTCTACATTTTCTTTAACAATATACGAATCTATAGCCATACCAATCAAAAAAGGACCAAGCAAGCTTAATGCTGAGCTTATGATGACCATAAGCAATACTAGACTAAGAAGTATTTTTTGATCAGAAAAATAACTTCCGATTCGCTTGATCGTACTTGCCCAATTTTTTGGTTTTACTTTTTTTCCGAATAAATGATTATGTGGATGAGGTCTGTTTGAATCCTTTGACATGTTGAAAGTCCTCCTCCCCAAACTGTGATTGAACGATTTTTACATAAAGCGACGAGGTATTCAACAGTTCTTCATGTGTACCCCATGCCTCAACAGCTCCATCGTCCAAAAGCAGGATATGATCTGCTTCCATCGCAGTACTGATTTTTTGCGTAATAATAAACGTTGTGCAAGAATACGTTCTTAACGCTTTTAACAGCTTTGCTTCTGTTTTTAAATCCAATGCACTCGTACTATCATCAAGCATAAGTATTCTTGGTTTACGAACGAGTGCTCTTGCAATAGACAAACGCTGCTTCTGTCCTCCAGAGAGGTTGACCCCGCGCTGACCCACTCGGGTATCATACTGATTCGGTAATTTTTCTACAGTCTCATGAATCTGTGCATCAACGGCTGCAGATATAATCTCATCAGAAGTAGCTCCTGCTTTTCCCCAGCCAATATTCTCTGAGATTGATCCGGTAAAAAGAACCGCTTCCTGAGGAACCACACCTATCCCTTTTCGAAGAGTTTCAATCGGATAGTTCATTACATTTTTCCCATCAACAAGTACTTTACCTTCTGTTACATCATATAGTCTAGGTACGAGTTGAAAGAGCGAGGTCTTACCAGAACCTGTTGAACCAAGAATCGCTAATGTCTCGCCTGGTTGTACAGAAAAAGAAAGATTTCTGAGAACCGGAACATCACTTTCTGGATATTGAAAGGAGACATTCCTAAATTCTACTTCTCCTCGTCCAACTGATAATGACTGATCAGTATCTTCAGATTCAATTAAATCTACCTCTGTATCAAGTACTTCTCCTATTCGCTGTGCAGATGCTTTTGCACGAGAGAAAGCCATAATGATAAAGGAGATGATCGTAAGAACAGAGGAAATACGGAATGAGTAGTTTACGATCGCTACCACTTCTCCTACCTCAATAGATCCCATACTCACCTGTCTGCTTCCGAACCAAAGGATGAACAAAATCCCAATATTCATGACAAACAATAAGACAGGTATCGATACTTCGATTAAGCGAAGAGATGAAACTGTTTTTTCCTTCAACTCGCCGCTCGCTTGTTCAAAGCGATTACTCTCGAAATCCCTGCGTAAGAACGCTTTAATCAGACGCATTCCCATGAGATTTTCCCGCATGACACGATTCACACCATCCAACTTATCCTGCACATCCCTAAACATACTGCCCGCCGTCTGGAGAACCCATTTTAAGAAAAATAACAAGAACGGTAACAAAACGACTAGCACTAAAGCCAGTTTCCAGTTCACGATTAAAGACATGATCACGCCACCCGCTAGCAATAGAGGTGCTCTTAGCATGATCCGCAAACTCATAAATACTGTATTCTGAAGTTGCGTCACATCATTTGTCATTCGTGTTATTAACGACGAGGCAGGGAACTTATTGAAATTCACAAAAGAAAAAGATTGTACCTTCTCAAAAACACGCCGTCTAATATCAAAACCATAATTCTGACTAACATGTGCAGAGAAGAATGAATTCGCAATACCTGCTGCAAATGCGACTAGAGCAAGCCCAAACATGACAGCTCCCCAATACTTCACAACGTTTAAGTCATTCTTTAAGATACCGTCATCAATAATCTTGGCCATGATCAAAGGCTGCAGAAGCTCAACTCCCAGTTCAGTAAACGTTAAAAATAGAGCAACTCCGATCGCGACACGGTACGCTTTTAAATACGAAAATACTTTCCACATAATTTATCCCCCGAACGTCACCGATGTTTAACAAACTTAACCATCTATTATTATTTTATCCTTTTTCAATAAAATATTTAACTATTTCGACTTCTTATTCTATTTTTAAATAAAAGAAAGCCCGCCAACATGCTCAGCGGGTCTTCTCTGTCTGATCTTCTTTTCCGTTCACTTCTATTTCAGCTTTCTTTGGCCACGTCTTTACATGGTCTGTTTCTAAGATACCCATCGTAACATCGCCAATGTCGGTATCTTCTAAGAGCTTATCTCTCACTCGATACTTAATATCATCAGCATCAGCAAGGGTAAATCCTTCTTTTAATTCAATGTAGCTTTCTACATGATACCTTCTACCTTCTTGCAGAATCCTTAGTTCTTTTATATCCACGACATCTTGATCGGAAAGAATCGTATTTGCGATTCGATCTTCAACTACTTTTGGAGCAGCAACACCAATCAGCCCTCTTGTGTTTTCAATCCCTAACTTAAAAGCTACAACGACGAGCAGAATACCAATTAATAACGTCCCAATTCCATCTAATATATAAGCTCCGGTTAAGTCTGCCAATACGATCGATATAAGAGCTAACAAAGCACCAGAAGTTGCGATCAAGTCTTCATAAAATACTAAGCGGGTTGGTGGTGCAGCTAAGCCAACATTTTTAAAAGATTCCTTTACGATCCCAAATCCTTTTGCATCACTTCTCGTCTCATGTACGATCTCCTTCATGGCCTTAATGAGGATAAAACCATCAACCAAGATCGCTAGAATCATGATTGCAATGTTTAATAGTAGATTCGTTGAAGACTGTGGATCTTGTATGAGCTTCCAGCCTTTTAATATCGTTTCGTATGCCATGATAGAAACCACGATAACGGCTACCAATACGAACAAATTCACAACACGGCCAAATCCTGCCGGAAATCTTTTAGTCGGCTCTTTTTCTGAAAGAGCACTTCCGAAAAAAACAAACGCCTGGTTTAATGCATCTGCAGCTGAATGCAGGGTTGTCGCAAACATAGCACCACTTCCACTAACTGCGGCAGCAATTCCTTTTGCAATAGCGAGTACTGTGTTTCCTAATGCGGCAATGCCGGACGACTTATTTCCTTTTTTAAGTAGTTCAATCAAAGGTCTGCCTCCACTCTTGTTTTGTATTTTCAAACATTATTAATAGCTAGATTTCATTTATCCTTATTGACTACGGTAATTCGAGCGTAAATTGCGTGCCTACTAAAACAGCTAATTTTGCTAGAAAGCTCATCTAAGCACTGGGGAGGGGAGCTTTTTGAAAAATAACTATTTCCGAAGAGAAAACAGCCATTAAATAACTAGTTTCTATAGGATGTGGCTTTTGCATGTTTATTTTTCCCCTTCTTAAGCAGGTTGATTGAAGCGCAAGGTGGAGAGACTCCTCGAAAATTAAACTTCAAATTTTCTTCGTGCGATGTTTTGCTGCCGTAGCCTTCCTTGTCCTGCGGGACGAGCGGTCAGGTGAGACACTTAGAGGCGGAAAGCGGCAAGTGGCTTACCGTTCGCCCCGCGGAAAGCGAGCAACCTGTAGCGGAAATCAACCTACTTCCAAAAGCAGAAAAGTATACGAAAACACCTTTTTAATAAGAATTCCTGAAATGCTTCTTATTTAAACCACAATAAAAAAACAGGCTGCTATAAACAGCCCGTTCACATTCAATAATCAAGATACTTTTTCTTCTGTATTCCCTTTGTCCTCTTGGTATCCGCCTTCCCAATACTCAGCATTTTTAATGCCAAGTTTTCTTGAATCAAAGACAGGATCGAGACCAGCTTTCTTTTGTTCCTCGTAATCTTTTAAAACACGAAGTGCTGGCTTGGCTAATATGAGGATAGCGATCAAGTTCAACCAAACCATGATTCCGAGACCTAGATCTCCTAGCGCCCAAGCTAAGTCTGCTGTTTTCACTGCTCCGTAATACGTTGTTCCTAACAAAACAATCTTCAGCAAGAACATTGGAATTTTGTTATTTCGTCCTCTCATGAGGTATGCGATATTCGTTTCTGCAATATAGTAATACGCCATAATTGTTGTAAAAGCAAAGAAAAATAGGGACACAGCGACAAACCCAGAACCGAATCCAGGAAGCACTGATTCAATCGCCTCTTGTGTAAAGGCAGTACCTGCTTCTACTCCTGGAATATTTTCAACGATAAAGGTTTTATCTGCTTCATTTTGAACATTATACATGCCTGTGAAGAGAATCATGAACGCTGTTGCTGTACATACAAGCCATGTGTCAATGTATACAGAGAATGCTTGTACAAGTCCTTGTTTAGCAGGATGCGATACTTCTGCAGCTGCAGCTGGATGAGCTCCAGTACCTTGACCCGCTTCATTCGAATAGATTCCACGCTTAACACCCCACATAATCGCTGAACCTACAATGCCTCCAAATGCAGAATCAAAAGAGAACGCACTTCTGAAAATCAGCGAGAGTACTTCAGGAATCTGAGGGATATGGAATGCAACGATTATTAGTGAAACAAGCACATAGCCAATCGCCATAAACGGAACGACATACTGTGCTACATTGGCAATCCTTTTAACACCACCAAAAATAATAGCGGCTAATATAACAACTAAGAAAATACCCGTAACTGACGGTTTGATGTTAAAAGCATTATCAAGTCCTTCTGCAATTGAGTTTGATTGCACGCCTGGCATGAGTAATGCCATCGCCGCTAAAGCAGAAAAAGCAAAAATAATTCCGTACCACTTCCAACCTATTCCTTTTTCAATATAATAAGCAGGACCACCACGATATTCTCCGTCCTGTTTCACTTTATAAACTTGAGCAAGTGCTGATTCTACAAATGCACTAGAAGCACCTATAAACGCGATCATCCACATCCAGAAAACCGCACCAGGACCACCAAAGCCGATCGCAGTTGCTGTTCCTGCAATGTTCCCTGTTCCTACTCGGCCAGATAATGCAATCGCCAAAGCTTGGAAAGAAGAAACCCCCGCTTTAGAACTTTTTCCTTCCATCATAAGTTTAATCATTTCTTTAAAGTGACGAACTTGCAAAAATCTCGTTAAAATTGAAAATAATAGCCCTACGCCCAAACAAAAATAAATCATCGGCTGACTCCACAGAATCGCCACTGCATCTCCTACAAACGTTTCAAAGCTGTTCAAAAACTTTACCCCCTTGTATTTGACTGAAAATTTTATCTATTTGTAATTATAAGATAAATCATATATGATTACAAATTGTGACTTAAAACGCCAATATCTGTTTACGGCGTTGTCCTTATTATGAAGTTAGTCGTAGTAAGAAAACAAGGTAAAATTCTTTCCAGTATGGACATTTGTATCTTTTGTCGTGTACAGTTCCTAGTTGAATATCAAAAATACAGAAAAAAATAGTAGAACATAAGTATGAAAAATTGTGCAACAAAAAAACCACCTGAACCAGATGGTTTAAGAATGCCTATTTTATTTAATGTGTCTTATTCACAATCGTCTTCAGCTTTGATTTCCGAATGATCTGGTTGATTACTTCAGAGAAAACAAGACCTATAGCAATAGATCCTGAGATCATAAAGGCTTTTGCGGCTAAATTAATGGCAAGATTATAATCATTCTCCACGAAGCTTCTCATCGCATTGTATGCAATACCACCTGGTACTAACGGAATGATGCCAGCTACGCTATATATAATGACTGGTGTTTTATACTTTTTAGCAAAGTATTGTGAAGCGATAGCGATTGTAAACGATGCGATAACCGTTGCTAACACCATATCTACACCATTTGTTTCTAATAAAAAATACAATATCCAACCGATCATTCCTACTAGACCACAGTGAAAAAGGGAGCGTTTTGGACCATTAAAAATGATAACAAACGCGGCTGACGCTATAAAACTTGTAATGATTTGTTCAACAATTGTCATCGTGAACGCTCCTTCTTAAAAAAATGAAAAGATCACAGCGATCCCTGCACCTATTGCAAATGCTGTTAAAAAAGCATCGGCGCCTTTTGCCAGTCCGGAAATAAGGTGTCCTGCCATTAAATCACGAACAGCATTCGTAATCAGCAACCCCGGTACCAAAGGCATAACGGACCCAATAATAATCTTATCCAGCTCACCGCCTATGCCAGTCGTAACAAAGAAAAGAGCTTGTAATCCAATTAAAAGGGATGCAGAAAACTCTGAGAAAAATTTTATCGGTACAAGTTGGTGAAAATACATCAGCGACAAGAACCCTAATCCACCTGTAATAAATGCAGGGAAAAAGTCTCTCCATTCCCCTTGAAACATGATCAAGAAACAGCCTGAAGACACAGCTGCTGCTAAAACATGAATCCATACAGAATAAGGGGAACCTGATTCACCAATTTTTTTTAACTCTTTATATGCTTCTTCAATCGTAAATTCACCAGCACTGATTCTACGCGATATACCATTCACTTGAGCAACCTTTTCTAGATCTGTTGTTCGTTCGACGATCCGAATCAGTTTTGTTTTTGTTGGCTCGTTACCTTCTACAGAAAAAAGAATGCCTGTTGGCGTTACATAAGGATGTGACTGATAAGCACCAAATGAAGAAGCGATACGCATCATCGTATCCTCCACACGGTACGTTTCCGCTCCGCTTTGCAGCATAATCTTACCTGCCAATAGACAAACAGCCATTATATCGTAGGTTTCTTGTTTCTCCATTTCCATTAAGCATACTCTCCAATTTATTACTTACCATCATTCTACCCAAAAGTAGAGCGTTAATATTTTTACAGTTTAACTGATTGTGACTGATTTCGGCAATGGAGTTGAACAAGTTTACAGATGTTACTACAATAAGTTCATAAGTTAGTCACCATACACATCAAATAAATAACTAAAGTGATCCTTCTTATTCTTTTTCTTTTGGGGCATCCCGCTTTTTTCCTGAAGTGAAACGGTTAATGAAGATAGGTATAGGATAGAGACGCACATAAAAATAAGACTAACGATGCCGGTTAAAATCACCATAAGACATACCTCCCTTTTGTGTATATGCAAAGGGTATGGTATGAAACGCGTTTCAGAGCAAGAAAAACTTCTTAAAGAAAAGGTGAAGGCATGACCAATATAAGAGATATCGCTAAGATGGCTGGTGTTTCTGTTACGACAGTCTCCCGTGTGATCAATAACCATCCATATGTAAGTGAGGAAAAAGTATCAGCTGTTAAAGCTGCTATGAAAAAATTTAATTATCACCGTAACATTAACGCTGTTCATCTGAGCCGAGGAAAGACACACTTGATCGGTGTAGTTGTTCCATTCTCTAACCATCCTTATTTCGGTTTATTGATAGAAGGAATCGCGAATGCGGCATTAGATCACAACTACAAACTTGCTCTTATTCAAACGAACTATGAAGAAACGAAAGAAATGGAAGCTTTAAGGATGCTTGAAGATAAGCAGATTGATTCATTGATCATTTGCTCGAGGATCTGTGCGTGGGACGTCATTGAAAGTTACAGAAAGTATGGGTCTATCATCCTTTGTGAAGATTCAAGAAACGATAAGATTTCCTCCACATATATTGATCACTATAAAACTTTTACCATGGCTCTAGATTATCTGTACGAAAAGGGTCATCACCAAATCGGCTATACGATTGGAAGGCAAACAGGGGCGAACAGCAGTCAACGAGATGCTGCTTATAAAGATTTTTTAACAAGGTACGCCTTACGTTATGAACCAAATTACATTTTTACAAGTCGTTTCGATGTTGAAGATGGTGTCAACGTGGCTGAGCATTTATTGGACATGAAAAACCGTCCGACCGCTTTACTTGTCACAAGTGATCAGGTAGCTGCAGGGATCTTAACAGGTTGCAGGGAAAACGGCCTTGATGTTCCAGACGACATCGCGATCATGAGTTTTGATAACCAACCCATCTCAAAAGTTATGCATATTACAACACTTGAGATACCTTTTGTAGAAGTCGGAAAGAAACTTTTTCATCAAGCAGTAAACGGTCAGGAAGTTTCACATGAAGAGATCCAGGTACGATTGATTGAGAGGAAGACAGTTTAAAAGCATGGGAAATTATTCTCCATGCTTTTAATCTCGCTATTGTAATAGTACTTTTATCGGTGAAAGTTCAGTTCGATTTTCTCTATCCATTGAAACAACTTCTGGATATACCATTAAGTAGTTTACATCATCGGCTATTTTTCCTAACTGTAATTCTCTATATTGCTTAACGCCTTCTGAGTGTTCGATACTATTCTCTACACCATTACTTCTTAAAGGTACTCTTTTCCCGTGCTCATCAAAAACTATTAAATGTACATCTTGATTCAAGTCGCCTTTGATAGTATCAAAAGTGTAATACAAAGTTGATGAAGCTTTAGCTATCGATAATTTATTTAAGTTAATCTTGTGTAAACCATTTTTTGTAGAACTACTTTCATTTAATTTTATTGTTTCAACAGGTAATTGTTTTACAGGGATCGAAAAGTTCCAAATCCCCTTTTTATTTGCTATAAGCGTAAATTGTAAAGGAAGCGTATAATTCTTTGGTAGCTCTTTTTCTTTCAATTCAAACTCCAACGCTGCTACATAACTTCCTTCTTTCAACTTCTGAAGGGGCCCCCTCAACCCAACAAGTTGATCTTTATCAGCTCCTCCAATTGTATATCCTGTTTCCGGACTATGCTTTTTATCCATTGCTCCAACCGATAAGTCTTTACCTTCCGCTTTTATCGTTACCCCTATCACGTTCCCGTCGTAATAAGCACTAGTTACTGTTACATCAACACCATTACTCGTCGCTTTTTGGTTAATCTCTGTTACAAGGTTACTAGCTGCTAGTTCTTTACCGATACTGATATCTAGTTCTTCATATAGTTTCCCGATCAAAGGAACATCAGCTAATACTGTATTTATTGGTGAGAAGACAAACCCTGATACAAGAACAACAGAAGCTGCTGTGCCAGACATCCACGCAGAAACCTTCAGTCTAGCTTTTACTCTCTCTTTTCGCTTAATCCTTTTACCTTCATTCACGCCTTTTTGAATAGCACTTAAAAGCTCTGTTCGTGAAGGATCATTTTGATCCTTCTTATCAACCCATTTTATGTCCATATGTTCCTACTCCCCCCAGCAAGCTTCGCAACTCTATCTTTGCCCGATGTAAATATGTCTTTATCGTACCCTCCGGTTTTTGCATTTTTTGTGAAATGGTCTTTATTGATAAATCATGAAAATAAAACAAGATGATAACAGTTTGATAGTGTTGATCCATTTGAGATATTGCATATGTTAAATCCAAATCTTGTTCAGGTTGAATACTCTTATTTTCAGTAATTTCTTGAATAAAAGCTTCACCTATTAGAACCGTCCTCTTTTTCTTTTGTAGCACTTCATATGCAGTTCGAATCAATATTTTCATTAACCATGTACTAAAATATTTTGGTTCCTTTAATCTGTTTATACCGACAAAAGCTTTACAAACTGTCTCTTGTAGAACGTCTAAAGCATCTTCTTTATTACGAACATAGAGAAAAGCTGTCTTATAAAGCTTTTCACTCTCTTGGATAATGAGCTGCTCGAAAGCTTCTTCGTTTCCTTTAATCGCTTTTTTTACTGTATTATGATTTATCAAGAGCTTGCCCCCTTTCACCTATTAGAGAGATGGGTAAAGAAAAAAGTTTCACTACATATGAAGATTTTTATTTTCTTTTTTTAGAATCGAAATATTTATATAGAACAAAAAATGCAATCAAAAAACTAAAGTAAAACAAACAATTAGAAGCTAGAAGATTTTTATAAGGCCTATATCCCGGCATATTGTTATCTAGCGCATCGCTTAACAAAAAAGGCAGAAACACAATGACGAACCCAATGATTGCTGCAAACAGTAACCAAATAACTTCTGACCGTTTCACGTAGAGAAAGATAAGCAGAATAGGGCAAATTGTTAGTGAAACCATTATGAACACACTAGTTCCAGACATAATAAAACGATACATAACAGCTGAGTGCAGGAGGCTTGGCAAAGTTAACAAAACAATCATCAACATGGAGAATGGAACCGGGCTCATATAAAGCAGTCTCCTGCTCTTCATTAATAGCATCAGAATAAAAAATAGAGATAAAACTATACCTGTTATTTGTAAGAAGTAAAGCGTGGAAGTTACCAACGGTTCCCAACTGAGAGATTGTTCAGATGCATATTGTATTGATTCACTTTTATAAAATAAAAAAAAGATCCATCCAATTATTAGCACTATAGGTGGTAGGTATCCTGTTACTCTATAAATGATTGGATCTTCCTCTTTGACTAGTTTTCTTTTCTTAACCAACTCTTAACATCCTTTCGTAATCAAAAAATTCCACTCTAACCTATACTCTTAACAAACAAAAAAACCTGCAGAAGTTATCCAACTTCTGCAGGTTTTACTGCTAGATTCTATAATGATCCGCTTTCCAGTTCGTAATCGCTTGTTTTATTTCCTTAGGTTTCAAGTTTTCAGTTGCTGCTTGCTCTACCAAAAGTGGAAGTTCTTCATCTGGTGCGAATCGAAGGGCTACGATCTGCCCTGTAGTAAGTCTTCCATCCAACAACTTTCCTGTTAAAACATAATAGCGTAAGTTCTCTTCTGCACGAATCGCTCGATCTTGAGCTTTTAATGGGTACATGCGAAGTAAAGCAAACGTCACTAACAGACTGAGTTCCATCACAATTAATATCACGCCTAGAAACTTATCTTCTGCTTTAAACAGATAGACAATGCTCGCAATAAGACCTCCAAGGACAAGCAAAGAAAGTACATAATGATAGATGGGGTGCATACGTGCATGATTGTTGTAATTTTGTGTATTCATTCTTTCTCCTCTTTCTGCTACTTGATCTATTCCCACTTAAATGTGAAACTCGCTACTATAAACGCTCCGATCAGCCAACCGCCTAGAATCATGGCCTCCATGCCGAGATCCAAGAACGAAGCTCCAACGTTCATCGTCTCACGAAGAGCATGGCTTAAGTGAGCGATCGGTAAAATTTGCACAAACGGCTGTAAAAACTCGGGCATGTCTCGTATCGGAAAGAACACACCGCCTAAAAACAGCATCGGAAACGATAGAAAACCAGCAATCGGTCCTGCACTCTCAGGAGTCTTGGCAATACCTGCAATAATGAAGCCGATAGCCATAAACGCTAAAGTCCCAAGCGTCACAAACGCAATCACGGTTAACCATGACCCTCTCACTTCAATGCCGAACGCAGCCCAAGCGACAGCTAATACAATCATCGCTTGCAAACCGTTCAGCATAAAACGAGCAGTAATTTGCGCTGCAATAAACGTAGATGCTTTAAGTGTTGTTCCTTGCATACGACGTAAGATTCCACGTTCACGCCAGGATGATATCTGGCCTGCCACTCCGTTCATGTTATTGCTCATGATCATCATCGCCACGATTCCCGGTACGAGGAAGTCGATGTAACGAAGGTTAAGCGCTTCCACCCCTTTTGATTCTGTTATAACAACGGGCTCATAGCTCACTGTTTTTTTACTGATCGTGTCAACTGCATTATCGACAAGCTGAAGTCCGACTTGGGACATCGCCATGTTCGTTTCATTATAATAAACAGGCAGTTTAAAAGGATTTTCTTTATTTCCAGCAGCAAGATTTTCACCATAGCCTTTTGGAATAGTAATAACGAGCGTTAGGTCACCTTGCTTTAGCTGACTTAACACATCTTTTTCGTTTGAACTTTTTTCAAGAGATACTGCTTCGTTTTTTTCCATTTCTTTCACTAAGTTCTTTGACTGTTCACTCTTATCCTGATCAACAACAGCTGCCGTAATGGAAACACCATTACCATTTCCTAAGAATGAACCTAACATGACCATCAGAACAATAGGAAATGCGAGGGTCCAGAACAGTACTTGTCTGTTTCTAAGGAAGATCCGAAGCTGAGCGAGTGTTAGTAGATAGTATGATCTCATCCTTCTCTTAACCTTCTTCCTGTCATGTGGATAAACACATCTTCAAGTGTTGCCGTTCTTGTTTGTAGATCTACAAGCTTCAGCTGTTTTTCAGAAGCGATAGCGATTAAACTCGTTAAGGTCCTCTGTAGATCATCTGTATAGAGAACGTGTACATCTTTCTGACTGCCCACTTGTTTCACTCCGTCGATCTCTGCTAACGCAATATCTACTTCATCATTAAACTTAAATTCAACCGCGCTATCCGACTGAAGATTTCTCACAAGTTCACTAGGTGTATCTAGAGCAATTAGCTTCCCTTGGTCCAAGATTGCGATACGATCGCATAATACGTGTGCTTCATCCATGTAATGAGTCGTCAGTACAACCGTTTTGCCCCGTTCCTTCAAACGTAAAATAATGTCCCATAACGTCCGGCGTGCTTGTGGATCGAGTCCAGTCGTGGGTTCGTCCAAGAAAATAATCTGCGGATCATGCACGAGTGCTAGAGCAATCGCGAGTCTCTGCTTTTGACCACCAGACAAACCTTTAATTCTACTATTCTTTTTCTCTGTTAATAGCATGTCATCAATTAATTCAGGAATTGAAATATGTTCTCGGTAAAAACTTCCATAAAGGTGAAGAATCTCATCTACGGTCAAGAGCTCAAAAAGAGTAGTAGATTGAAGCTGTACACCGATTACTTCTTTTACTTTATCAAGCTCTTTTGTAATATCGAATCCACCGACGATCGCTGTTCCTTCATCTGGCTTACGAAGACCTACTAACATCTCAAGTGTTGTCGTCTTCCCCGCTCCGTTCGGGCCGAGTAGACCAAACACCTCACCATTATGTACAGAGAACTCACTTCCATCCACGGCAGTAAAATCTCCATATCGTTTCACAAGTTTTTGCACCTTTATTATTTCTTGCTGCGTTTCCATTGTTCACTCTCCAAGCATACGTTTTACTGCTTCTTTTGTTTGCTGCAGCAAAACATACCTTCAAATTTTGTCCAAAGCTGTTTAAGCGTAGAGATCCATTCACATGCCTCATCCATTGAATTCGGTTCTATCGCGTAATAGCGAAAGCGACCCTCTTTTCGGTGTGTGACAAGACCTGCATTCTCTAAAACTTTCAAATGCTTTGAGATCGCAGGAAGCGACATATCAAAAGGCTGGGCTAACTCTTGCACACTCCTTTCTCCTTTTGAAAGCTGCTCAATAATCGTACGCCGAGTGGGATCAGATAGAACTGAAAATACATCATTTAAATGTTCCGCATTATATTTAACCATTTGGTTAAGTATAATGCGCCATATATTCACCTGTCAATTTGTACATGTCCTCCCTAACTATACGTGTATTGAATCTTTACAGAGGCTGTAATCTTATTCTCCCCTGGCTGTATAGGAGTTTCAGCACTTTGTGCATACATAACTGCTTGAAACGGAACGGGTCTAGGAGGTAAGGATTGAGATACCTCTTGAACGGTAATCGGTACTGGCCGAAGTGTAACTTGTAAGGCTCTTGCCATAGCTATAGCTTTTTGCTGAGCATTCTGAATAGCTAGTGACAATGCTTGATTATAAAAGGCATCTGGATTTGAAACGGTGAATTGAATGGAATTTACAGAGTTAGCTCCGTTCGCTACCGCTTGATCGATTGTCTGCCCTGTTTGCCGAATATCTTTTATCGTTACTTGCAGCTGGTGCTCTACACGATATCCTCTAAATTGTTGCTGACCATTTTCATAATTATATTGAGGTTCGATTCGAAAACTAGATGTTTGAATATCACTTTGAGGAATACCTAATGACATCAACGTTTGAATAACAGAAGCCGTTTTATCAGCGTTCTCTTTTTGAGCCACACCTAAGTTTGGGTTCTCTGTAATGACTCCTATTGTAAGAATAGCTCGATCCGGAACAGCTGAAACAGAACCTTCACCCGTTACAATTAGGCGATTCATCGTTGTATGGTCGTCTTGTTGTCTCATGCCTACATTTTGAAAACCTGGATGATTGTAATACATAAACAGACTCCTTCCGCCTAGTTATTCTATATAAGCTATGAGAGTTTATGAGAGAAAAGAAGAGCATATGAAGAGGGCATTTGGGGAGTTATGCTCGGTGATGAGGTTTTATGCTCGTTCCCGGACTTTTATGCTCGCTTATAGAATTTTATGATCGTTAGCGGCATTTTCCCCTCGTTCTCAGTTCTCAATAAAATCCTTCTCCACAGAAAAAAGCTGACATCCCAGGTGAACATAATTGTTCTATCTAGAATGCCAGCCTTTCCTTTTTAAATTATATTTTAGAAATAAAATTCATGAAGTTCTGAGAAGCAAATCCTCGGACTTCTTCTTCGAAATAATGTTTTAACAATTCATTGATTAAGTTTTGAGTCATAGATGCATCTTCCAAGTCCGTAATAAGCTGCGAGATGCCGTCAAAATCAGAGCCTAGCCCTATTTGTTTTACGCCACCAAGTCCACAAAAATGGTCGATGTGTTTAATTAAATCACCGATACTTGCTGAACCCTCATTCTTCGTAAATGGCGGGTTATACACAACATGTACGACTCCACCTTTATTAAACATCTCTTTTGCCATCTCATCCGTAAGGTTACGCGGATGGTCACATAGTACACGTGAATTAGAATGACTAGCAAGCGGATAATCGGCAATCTCCATCACATCCCAAAAAGCACGATCACATAAATGAGACACATCGGTTAAGATCTTATGTTTATTATTGAAAGCAACGATCTCTTTTCCAAACACTGTCAGACCAGCTCCACGCGGTTCTTGTGCACCATCAGCTGCAAGATTCGCGTGATTCCATGTTAAACCGATCAAAAGAACACCGAGTTGATGCAGGATGCTTAACTTTGTAAGATCATCACCGATCGCATCTACTCCTTCAAGCGTAAGCACTGCTCCAATTTCTCCGTCCTTCAATGTTTGAAAGTCGTGCCAGTTCTTCAAATGCTTCATCTCTGGATTTTTACCAAGAACCTCTTTATAGAAATAGTCCACTTGCTGAAGAGCAGATTGGAATTTTTGATCGCTCGGAATAAAGGGCTCAATAAAAATCGCAAAGAACTGAACGTTCACTTTTCCCTTTTGTAGTCGTTTCTTATTTGTAGCAAGCTGTGGCGCATCTGCATAAGAGAGCCTGCCGTTTGTTTCCCATAGTTTCAATAATGCATCGCAATGCAAGTCAATGACATTCATGTTGATCCCACCATTTCTTTGTTAAATAATCTCCATATCCCTAAAAGAATACGTTTAGTTGAAATTTATTTTTGTTATAATGTAAAGTATATCTTAGTTTACATATAAGGAAAGGCTTGATACGGGATGGAGAATAGTTCTTCTAATTTTATTAAAACAATCATCCAAAACGATCTGGAATCCGGAAAACACAAGAAAATCGTTACTCGTTTCCCTCCAGAACCTAATGGATATCTTCATATTGGACATGCAAAATCAATCGTAATCAACTTCGGACTTGCGGATGAGTTTGGCGGAGAAACAAATCTGCGTTTTGATGATACGAACCCATTAAAGGAAGACCAAGAATACGTTGATGCGATTAAGAACGACGTCGAGTGGCTTGGGTTTGAATGGGAGAACCTTCGCTTTGCTTCCGATTACTTTGAAGAAATGTATGCGCGTGCTGTGCTTTTAATTAAAAAAGGAAAAGCGTATGTGGATGACCTTACGGCAGATGAGATTCGTGAATACCGCGGAACGTTGACAGAGCCTGGTAAAGAAAGCCCTTATCGCAACCGTTCTGTAGAAGAGAACTTAGACCTTTTCGATCGCATGCGTAAAGGCGAGTTCGGGAACGGTCAAAAAGTACTTCGTGCGAAGATCGACATGAGTTCACCTAATATTAACTTACGTGATCCTGTCATCTATCGTGTCTCTCACGCTACTCATCACAATACCGGTGATACTTGGTGCATCTATCCGATGTATGCATTCGCTCATCCAATTGAAGATGCGATCGAAGGCGTTACACATTCGCTTTGTACAACAGAATTTGAAGACCAACGCCCTCTTTACAACTGGGTTGTGGAAGAGTGTGAGATGGAAAGCCAGCCACAGCAAATCGAATTCGGCCGCTTAGGGTTAACAAATACGGTAATGAGTAAACGTAAGCTTAAGCAGCTTGTAGACGAAGGCTATGTGGACGGATGGGACGATCCACGCATGCCGACAATCTCTGGACTACGCCGTAAAGGGTACACGCCTGAATCAATCGTTGAGTTTGTAAAAGCTGCCGGTGTTTCTAAAGGTTCTGGTGTAACGGACACAGCTATGCTTGAGCACTTTATCCGTGAAGATCTTAAGATAAAAGCACCTCGTACAATGGGAATTGTTGATCCATTAAAAGTGGTAATCACAAACTACCCTGAAGGACAGGTTGAGATGTTGGATGCTGAGATCAACCCAGAAAACCCTGAAATGGGAACACGTCAGATTCCGTTCTCGCGTGAAATCTATATCGAGCGTGAAGACTTTATGGAAGATCCTCCGAAAAAGTACTTCCGTCTCTTCCCTGGCAACGAAGTACGCTTAAAGCACGCTTACTTCATTAAATGCGAGGATTTCATAAAAGATGAAAACGGCAATGTCGTTGAACTACATTGTACGTATGATGTGGAAACGAAATCCGGCTCAGGTTTTACAGGCCGTAAAGTAAAAGGAACACTTCACTGGGTAGAAGCGACACAAGCTGTTCCTGCTGAGTTCCGTATTTATGAGCCGCTCATCTCTGATGAAGATATGGAAAAGGAAGAAGATAGTGAAGGCAAGACATTCTTGGATTACGTGAACAAAGATTCTCTTATCGTAAAACAAGGATATATTGAAGCAAACTTGAAGGACGCGAAACCTCAAGATAAGTTCCAATTCTTCCGTCATGGCTACTTCAATGTTGATCCTAAGCATACATCAGATGATAAGATTGTTTTTAACGAAATTGTTTCACTGAAGAGTTCGTTTAAATTGTAAAATTACAATGAGAGAAGGGTTTCCAGCTGTGGAGACCCTTCTTTTCTTGTTGCAATATGTTTTTAGGACCTAAGTATGAGTTTATAGGCCCTTCAAATCCATTTATGGACCTTCAGAAAATTTTTATAGGCCGTTACAAAATGTTTATAGTCCTTTAAAATAATTTATAGACTTTTCGACAAATAACCTTACAAATTAATTAATTACAAGCTCATTAAACTCTTATTGTTTGGGTGGCCTTTCCCCATACCGCAACTCCCGAATACTTAACCCAAAGTCCATCTCAAGGTGCGGATAGTCCTTAAAACTTCCTTGAAAGTCTGCCCCCGATTTAAATCCTAATTTTTTCGCAATCTCGATAACTTCCATCCAATCAGACTGTCCATTCTGGTTATCATCTCGTTCTAGATCCCAGACGACAGAATCATCATCCAGCTTAAGAGCAAAATCAATCGCTAGACCGTAGTTATGATAAGATTCTCCACCTTCAACATGAGTAACAATGGTCCCTTCTCTTGAACGCCCTTGTTCATACAGGCGATCCTGTTCTGCTGCAGATCGAAAATCATCCGTAATGACAATATTAATCCCTTTTTCAGACGCTTTTTGTATCAAAATATCACGGTTTTCTGCCACAATAGGATGCAACTCTGTAGGCAGAGGTGTATTTCTCTTTTTCCATTCCAATGTGATTAGATAAAAGATAGATGCAAGGACCGCGAGAAACAGTATACTTTTGAATATTTTCAATGAAACAAACTCCTTTTGTAATGCAGCACTCTACCTACAGTTTATATCAACGAATGGATTGCGGAAAAGAAAACACTCTTTTAGGATCGTATTTTTGATTGATTCGTTGAAGCCTCTCAACATTTCTACCAAAATACTCTTTCTCATAGTTTTTCAGTTCACCATATGGGAAATTCACAAATGATCCTTTGGTAATGGTCTCCAAATATTTGAACCTTTTTTCTACCCATCTTCTATTGTCTTCTGCAACGGCAGAATCTTCCCATACGGATTGTATGCCTAATATATAGCGTGCTTTTCGGTAGTAAAAAGAAGACTCTGTTTTGCTGACATTTCGAATCTGGCCGCCCATTGCATACACGGTAAGTGCTGCAAACACGGAACCTTCCGCACGTTTTTTTACAAGATTCACGATTGCTTCCACTTCTTCTCGATCGTATTCTTTGTATACGAAGCGTCCGGTCGATTTAAACTTTTCATATGGGGGATAAGTAGACTGAACTTCCGTAACAGCTTCTAAAAAGGTTAAAGATTTGGCAGAAATCTGAAAACCGTCTATTTTTTTATAAACGCTTAACAGTTTTAACGCTTCTTCCTTCGTTCCATAAAAAAATCCCCTGCCAAAGATAGCAAGTCCTTCTGAAACAGCATTATACATGCTAGCATTCAAACACATTCGATCATCTAAATTTACAAGCCACTTTTGCCATATTCGTAAAAACTTGCCTAGCTCTTTTGTTGCGGCACCAGGCTTATATAGCTCAAACAGTGTCACTTGTTCTACTTTAGGCGGCAGTTTGAACGTCAAGGAAACAACCACTCCAAAGTTGCCTCCTCCTGCACCTTTGCATGCCCAAAACAGATCACTGTTTTCTGTTTCATTCACTTTTAAAATTTCACCTTTGTTGTTGATTAACTCCAGTTCATCCAAGCAGTCACAACCCAAGCCAAACAACCGGCTAGAGAATCCCCACCCTGCACCAAGAACAAAACCACTTACGCCTACAGTTGGACAAGTTCCTCCTGGAAATGGATATCCTCTAGAACCTAACGCTTGATAGAGATCTTTGTTTTGAATACCTGCTTGAGCTTTAACTGTTCCATCTTCCTCATTAATAGCGACTTCATTTAAGCGACTGATGTCTATGACCAAAACACCATTACCAGTCGAATAGCCTTCGTAATGATGACCCCCTGATCGAATTCTTATATCCTTCCCATACTTTTGGGCCCAAAGAATGGCACGGCTCACATCTTCATATTCAGAACAATAAACAATAACACTAGGAAATTTTTGAATAGCTCTGTTCCATTCTTGGCGTGCAATGTCATATTGCGGATCATCAGGTAAAACTATTTCCCCCGTTAAACCTTGAAAGATATCCATTCCTCAACACCCTTTTAAAAAAATGAGTTACATTTTAAAGTTTATGAGGAGTTGGCATGGCTAAATTCTGGTATACAAAAATAAAAGACCAGGTCTCTGATCTCCTGGTCTTCGTGCATTTATTCGTTATTGTTGTGAACCGATCGCTTGAGCGAGGCTCGACTTTATGGAAACCTTCTCAAAGGATAGACCTAATTGAATAGCGGTCATTGCAATTTCAGGACGGATGCCAGACAAGGTTGACTTTACTCCTATGAGGCCAAGTGTTTCGATAAGTGAGAAAATTTGCTGAGCGACCATCGTATCAATGATTAAAACACCCGAGAGATCGATAAAGAGATGTGTAATCTCTTTTTCAGTACACTGTTCGAGCGTATTTTCTACAATATACTTTGCTCTTTGTGTGTCGATCACACCGATTAAAGGCAGAAGACCCATATGATTATTAAGTGCGATGACAGGTGAACTAAGCTCATTGATCATCTCTTGCTGCGCAATTAATTTTTCCTCGCTATATCTCTGGTTTTCTTCAACAAACCAGGTCACAATTTTATTAAATGTTTCAATAATAATTTCATTCCAGGCATCGATGATCGTTTGAGGATATTCCCCTTGGTGAAGATTAACGAATTCTTGTACTAAATTCAAATACTGCTTTTGTACATTGAAGAATTCTTTCATGATGACAGTTAAAGGTGTGTTCAAGTGCTCATCATCTTGAGCAATCATTAACACCCACTTTTCAAAATCTTTTAGGAACTTACTTTCTTCTGTTACAAAAACCTCACAGAAATGAACATGAAATTCATGATTTTGCTGTTTAAGCGTTTCTATCGTATCGGGATTCGTGGAAGCATATACCCCCGTGGCCTTTGATTTATCAATTGATCGGTACCAATCTTCCGTCAACTGCCAAGTTTTTTCAATTAAAAAAGAATGCAGCTCCTTATCTCTATGCATCTCTTTTCCACTCTCCCCATCTACCCTATTTTATCAATATTTTAATCTTCGTCTTTTGCGTCCCAATCTTCAGGAATGGGTTCGCTCAAATACTCCTCAACCATCTTCTTATACTTTTCTAACTGTTCAAAATGTGTATTGAACTGTTCTTTGTTAATAAGATGCTGTTGACCGTCAAAGATTGTACGGATTTTATTCTGCTGAACTAAGCTTTCTACTACCGCTTCAGGCATTGATAAGTATTCAGCCGTTTCTTTTATAGTAAGGTACATGAATCATACATCCTGTCTAACTTTTGTTTAATCTTAGCTTACAGCAAGAACGGTATGGATTCAATATACCCTAATTCATTACTTCTAAAATCTAATTAGTAGATTTTTTTATTTTGTATTAAATGTTTTTTCATCAAAATGACAAAAAGGAGTAACGTTACGTCTACAAATCCATAAACCAAGCCATAACTCCCCAAATGATACAGAAAACTACCTAACAAGGGGCCGATCGACATTCCCATATATCTGAAAAAGTTATAAGCACCAATAGCAGTGGCGCGATTGGCTTGAAACTCTTGTGTAAGGAGAGCTGTCTGAACGGGTAATGACATACCTAAGAACAGACCAAAAAATGAGATTGAAATGATCAATAAGATTAGAGATACATCTGAGACTAAGATAAACAACAATAGAGAGATTACGTTCAAAAGAGCAGAGTATACAATCACTTTTCGTTCATTGTATTTTCTCATTTTGCCTCCAATAAAACTTCCCACTACAATTCCGAGTGATAGTGGCAGAAAAACTAGACCTTTCTGTTCAACGGATAACGAATACCTTTCACTCATTATTGCCGGTAGAAATACTAGAAAGTTATACAGAGCGTAATATTGAATGAATCCCAAACCGATCACGGTGTACCCTATACGGTTTTGCAAAATTGTAAGAAAATCTGAAATTTTGAAGTTCTGTTTTTTTGATGTACTTGGTTTTGTTTCGTGCAAAAAGATAAAATTTCCTGCAAAGATGACGAATCCAACACAGATTAATGCAATAAAAATCATGTGAAAATCAAATGAAGCACTTAAAAAACCACCAACTACAGGACCTAAAACTGGTCCTAGTGATACCATCATTTGAAACGTTCCCATAGGTTGAATCCGCTCTTTTCCTTCGAAAAGATCACCAATAACCGTTACCGCTACAACTGAACCCGCAGCAATGCCTATAGCTTGCAGAGAGCGAAACACTAACAGAAATTCGATAGATGAAGAAAAATAACATCCGATAGTAGCCACTAAATAAATCAGGATGCCCGATAGCATCACTTTACGCCTTCCGATCGAATCCGTAAGCGGTCCATAAACCATCTGCATTAAAGCGAGGAAAATCGTGTAGATCGAGATTGAAAAGTTAACCAAGAAAGGTGTTGTATGAAGTTCTTTCGTCACCTCAGGAATAAGAGGTACGTAGATCGTTTGAGAAAAAGGACCGAGAAACGCAGCAAGTGCAACAAGATAGACTAACAATCTGCGGTGCTTCACAAATAAAAACTCCTATCATTTATAAAATAAAAAAGTCTGCTGAAATAATCCAGTCAGACTCCCCTTATATTAACTTTTTAAATTATACACCTTGTGAATCACTTTTTATAAGATTTAGCTTGAAGCAGTAAATTGATCGTCTTTGAGCTTTTCAAGATCTTTTCTGTATTTTTCATGGTAGGTTGCTGGTTTAATATCTCTTATCATATAAGCCAGAATACTGATAAGAGGTGAAGCTAACATGAACATAATAATATGTCCAAATAATCCCACTTCAAATTTTTCGGGTATATTCAAGATACCATAATTCACTAACATCATTCCCAATATCCACTGAAGTATAAAAAGCCCCGCAAAATTAAAATAGAATCCTTTTTTTAATTGTGGTACTCCATATAAATACAGAGTTAAGAAGATGGTAAATACGAAATAGAAAGTTACCTTGGTTGGCCATGTCAATGTTTCATCACTATTATATTGATTGTGAAAGAGAAGTAGAAAAAGTACCATTATGAAGAACTGAGCCGAAAATATTAACTTGTTTCCAAGCTTCTTTTTCACAAATAAATCTTCTTGCATAAGTCTTTTAGTCATTGCCAATGTGTAAAGATTTGGCTTCTCAGTCGTCACTACCTTTAAACCAAGGTCTTTTAAAGAATCCTTTAAAATATAGGGTCGCCGATCAACCTCTTTTACCACAACATCTAAAAAATCTATTGCTGGAACCTCTGTTAACTCAAACTCGGTAATTTCAAGCGGCACATTGTGCTCCTGTAAATTTAGAAGCCATGGGTAGAGCTCTTCTTCTCTATAATCTGCGAATCGAAATACATCGAGTTTCCCATCTTCTTTTCGATAAACAATATTCAGTGTTATATATTTATAGTAACGTGTTTTCGTATCAAGGGAATTGGTTTGATATATACTTTCTGATAATGGCGAGATTAGACATTTAATAGCACTTGAGAAACGAAATTCTGAACGCTGTATCTCGTTGGTTTCTAGATTTGTTTTTGTCGTTACATACCCCTTGTCAGTAAGCTCCCAATCCGTTACGTTTCTGGACTGCCTTATAGATCCTAATAACATGTATAGGATAATACCAATCAAAAATAATGAAACTAGCAATAATATAGAACCTAAGACAGGTTGATTTTCCAACATTTCGATTGCTTCCTTGGTGATCAATGCTGTCATACCACCAAAAAATAGTATAAATCCAAATAATATTATCCAATGATACCAAAGAAATCTGTCCGTATATTTTCCATTTTCCCCGTGCATAACTACCTCACTTTGACCAAATTTTAAATCTTTAACAATAGTTTATCTGACTGACCACGTGAAACACAGGCTAAAATACAATTTTGCTCCTTCTTTTGTTGTGCACTAAGAAAATCATCTAAATGTTCAACCTTTCCTTCAGCGACTGGAATTTCACACGTACCACATCTACCTACTCTACACGAGTACAGAATATCAATACCATTTGCTAACAATACTTCTAGAAGTGTTTGATTCTCTTCTACTGTTAATTCACTCCCATTATTAAGCACAACCTTAAAAGGCTTCATTTGCTTAATCCGAGTTGGTAAAAATCGCTCATAATGCACTGTAGTTTCAGGATATCCTAGCTCCCCTGCTCCTGCCCTAAACTGCTCAATAAACCCTTCAGGTCCACAAAAATAAACATGCGTACCGATTGGATGATTTTCTAAGGAGGCTGTTTGCAAACGTTGTTTTAGATCGGAAAAGTAAAAGTGGCTTTGATTAGGGTAGTGTTTTTTTATGTAGGAATAAAAAGCACAGCTATCCTCAGATTTTGAGGCGTAATGAAGCTCAAAGGTTTGATTCTGAACGGAAAGGTCCTGCATCATAGAAAGGAATGGGGTAATCCCGATGCCCGCCGCGTAAAACACGTGATGTCTCGCTTTAAAGCTAAGAGAAAAATGATTTTTTGGGTAACTTATTTGTAGTCGATCTCCCACTTTCATATCCTGATGCCAGTGGAGTGATCCACCTTTAGAATTCTCACTTAATCGAACAGCAATTCCATATTTCGTAATATCGTCTGGATGACTTATTAAAGAGTATTGTCTCACAATAAGTCCTGTCGATGTTTTTAGGTAAGTAGAAATATGCGCACCTCCACTAAATCTTGGAAGTTCCTTTCCCGTTTCTGGAGACAGCGTAAACTTTTTAACCTGCTTTGTTATCTTTTCTATAGAGGTAACTCGTACAAATAGAGTAGATTCGATAGACAAATAGACTCCCTCCTAACTTGTAGCTGGATAGCCTAAAAATGCATGGTGTACTTGAGAATAGTGGTCTGACACTTCAAGCTTTAATTTACATTGATGGCAAGTTAGTTCAGTTTGTTGTTCTTCTCCTCTGTTCAACCCATGACAACGACAACAGAAAATGCTAATCCATTCCTCACCATAACCAATAAATTGTGCCTCATCACTCGAAAAACCGATACGAGTGGCCATTGTTTGTACGATATGAACTTCAGAATAAGGTAACACTACATAAAGAAAGGTTCCCATCTTTTGCTTACTTAGAAATTCTTCTAGCAACTCCCTTTTTTCAGTAGAAAAATGATACCACTCATAAGCTAATTTCTCTTTTTTCACCTGTTCGAACACATTACTTAATACTCTGAGTCCATGCTTATCTGAACAAAAAATATATTTTCTTTTTCCTTTAATCAAGACTGCATCCATGCTCATAACGTCTTCACCTGTTGGAGCTGTTTTTCCAAGTAATCTAACACAGCTTTTTTATAGGTGGAGATTCCTTTGTATTCAACAATATGGGCGGGAAGTTCAGATAGGATTTTGTAAAATTGCTGCAGCCAATCTTTGTTTGATGCTAGTTGATCAAGAGACAGCAAGTGTGTATGAATGGAAAAGAGAATGCTATTCGTTCGTGGCAACCGGAATAACTTCTGTACCTCTACGCGAATGTGAACAAGATTACCTGCGTTCTCCTTCGTAACCTGTTTGCGCAGCTTTCCCCACTGATCAAAGGTTTCAAGAGATGTATCAAGTCTATCTCCTGCCATAAGCGACCAATTCAGACGTTCCCAAGGAGTCCCTGTCTCTAACCTCATAAGAAATTGCAGGATTCGTTGATCTAATCCTTCTTCCTTAAACCCTGGGATAGGATGGTGAATGTTTTTAAATTCCATCCCTATGTTAAAGGCGAGAGACCAGTTGGCAGGAAAACAAAGCTGTCCTGCATCTAAATACAGATTATCGTCACGCTGTCTCATGTAAATAAGGTCTTCTTGCACATGATGGCTAATAAAGAACAACGGCTCACAAGAAAGAGAGTGTTCATCTCCAAAAATAAACTCTACCTTTTCGTCCAATATTTTATTAGTAAAAATCCAATTAGTATTCTCTTTCTCTACTGAAAAATCTTGTGGGTATTGTGAAACTAAATGATCGATCACGAGCTCAACAATCTCCCACTGTCCCGTAATAGAATGTGGCAACGATTGATAACAACGTTCTGGGTAATCATTTAATAATTTTCGTTTTAATAATATCTCTGTTTTGTAGCTCGGGGTAACCTCTATGCTGAAAGGCAGTTTCATGGGGATGGAGTTGTTGGAATAACGATACGTTGAATGTTTAAACGGATAAGGAAAATGTGCAAGATTACCTGTCCACTTCATACCTTCACCCTTTACAGAATATTCTTTCAATTAATTGTAAGGAAAATCTATGGTTTTGGAAAGAAAATGAAAGAACCAACTTTTAACAAGTCAGCTCTCCTTCTTCTTGTCCGGATAATCACACAGCTCAATAATCTGTCCTTGTGAATGTGCGGGGTTCATATAAATTAACCTTCTGCCGAAAGGATTTGTTCGATACGTATCTTTTAAAAAGGTATAGCCTCTAGCTTCAAAGTCATCAATCGTTTGAAGAAGATCATCCACTTCATAAGCCAGGTGATGCACACCCTTTCCCTTCTGTCGGATGAATCGCTCGATCGGAGATGTTTTACTCGTAGGTTCCAGAAGTTCGATCACCTGATTTTCAAGCTCAATAACGGCAATGTGCGTCTCCACTCCAGGCTTTTCACTCGTATAACGTTCAGTCAGCTTTCCGCCTAGTACATTCGTATAAAATTCAATCGCTTCGTCTATTCGTCTCACGGCAATGCCGGTATGATCTAGTCTCATCACGTTCACCTCATTTAACTAGCATTATAGAGGGTTGTAGGCATTTAAGCAAAAAGGTGCTCCTACTAAGAAAGGACCACCTTCACAGATTATTTAATTTTTACGTGCCAATAAATACATAAAGTACGGTGCCCCAATGATGGTCACAATGATCCCTGCTGGTATTCCACTAGGATCTAGTACTACTCTTCCAATCGTGTCAGCTGCCAGGAGTAAGATGCCCCCGACTAAAGCTGCAACGGGAAGGAAGACTTGGTGTCTCGGACCTACTAGTGAACGTGCGATGTGAGGAGCCATCAATCCTACAAAACCAATTCCACCACTGACTGCTACAGAAGCCGAAGCAAGTGCTACCGAGATCATGATCAAAGAAATTCGTTCTCTGCTTACATTCACACCCACACCGACAGATACGTTCTCGTGCAGATTCAACGTATTTAATACATTGGATTTAAACATCGTATAAGGAATCAGCAGCAAGATCCATGGCAGCAACGATAAAACAAACGTCCAATCATCGCCCCAAATCCTACCTGCCATCCAGTTCGCCATGAACGAATAATCTTCCATATCTAATCTTGTAGAAAGTGTTAATGTCGCTCCATACAAAGCGGCGGCTAAACCCACACCGACTAAGACGAGCCGGGTCGGTTCAACACCCTCGCCTTTTATGTAAGACATGATGTAGATCACAAACGCTGTTAGCATTCCGCCGAATAATGCAAACAACGGCAATACGTATAAAAAGCTTGTGGTTTCCACTGTAAAAAACATAATATACACCACAACCATCAGACCAGCACCAGCATTTATTCCTAAAATACCAGGATCTGAAAGCGGGTTCTTCGTTATACTTTGGAGGATGGCACCAGACACAGCGAGCCCCATCCCCGCAAGAATAGCAACAATAATGCGTGGTAAACGGAACTCAAAAAGAATGAGATTCTCTCTCGGCGTTCCTTGCCCCATTATGGTTCGAAATAATTCTGAAGGTGTTAATGACGCAAAACCAGTTGCCACACTTATAATAAACACGGCTATCAGCAATAAAATCGCCGCAATCGTCGTTACTCTTATTCTCTTAATCTGGCGTGCATTCATCATGACAATTTTCTTCCTCCCTTTCTTGCAAGGTAGAGGAAGAAAGGTACCCCGATCATAGCGACTACTGCACCGACTGGTGTTTCATAAGGAGCGTTTACCGTTCGGGCAAACGTATCTGCCAATACCATGAGCACACTTCCGAAGATCGCGGAACATGGAATGATCCATCGATAATCTGTTCCAACTAAGAAGCGCACGATATGCGGAACCATAAGACCTACAAATGCAATGGCACCAACGAGTGAAACTGCAGCGCCTGCTAAGATCAACACCACAATCATGAGGACTATTTTCGTAAATAGGGTTCGTTGACCAAGGCCTCGCGCTACTTCTTCACCAAAGCTTAAAATGGTTAACTGCCTTGAGAACATAACAGCTACAATAATTCCAACCAACACGACAGGTACGATAATTTTCAGTTGAGCCCAGTTTGTGCCTGACACACCACCTGCTGTCCAAAACGCAAGATCTTGAGAAAGCTTAAAATATAATGCAATGCCTTCTCCTAAAGAAGAAAGCAGTGCAGAAACAGCTGCACCTGCTAACGTAATTCGGATTGGAGTCAATCCACCTCTGCTCATGGAGCCGAGTCCGAATACTAACACAGCACCTATTCCTGCACCAATAAAGGATAGAATCATCACGGTAAGGTAGTTCGCTTCTGTATTAAAAGCGAACACACAAGCTAGAGCGAGGCTTGCTCCCGCATTCAAACCAAGTAGACCTGGGTCTGCTAACGGGTTTCTAGTCATCCCTTGCATGATTGCTCCACTCACAGCAAACGCCGCACCGACTATTGCTGCACCAAGCTCTCTCGGTAATCGTAGACTCATAATGATACGGTCAGCTTCCCTAGTAGGATCATAGTTGATCACAGCGTTCCATACTGTCAGAAACTGAATCTTAGCGGCTCCCACTGATATCGCAAGAACGATACTCAACAAAAGAAGTGCGAACCCTAACAGTAAAATAGCTGTCCCTACCGCTGGCCTAGAATACACTTTATTTTCTTGTATAAGCTTGGTTTTTGTTTTGAACATAGCGTTTGTCCCTTTTTATAAAGTGCTTGTTATTTCTTTTTCGTTAACTCTTCAACGATCATATCTAGTTCTTTTTCTAGCGAGATCGGGTCATTGAAATAGAATGACTCTGAATCAAACTTGATTGCGTTACCGTTTTTCACAGCCGGCAACTCTTTCCACACATCTGACTCCATGAATGAGTTATCTGGATTTCCTGCTCCAGTTCCTACAAAGATATAATCTCCAGCGTATGTTGGGATCACTTCGGTAGAAATTGCTTTCCAGCCTGGACCAAATACATCTTCTTCTAACTTCTTAGGAGCTTTAAGTTCTAGCGCTTGGTAGATCACTTCTGTACCACGGCCCCAGTTCTTACCGTATACATACATGTCTTTTCCGTATGCCTCCATAACCATGAACGTCTTGTCTTCACCGATCGCTGATTTTACTTTTTCACGAGCATCAGCAGCTTTCTTCTTCCACTCTTCTACCCATGCCTTCGCTTCTTTTTCTTTATTAACCATCTTTCCGATCTCTACGTGCTGTTCCATGTAATCATATTTGTCATATGTCATTGTAACAGTTGGAGCAATCTCTTCATATTTCTTAATATTTTTGTCATCAGAATACGTAATGATAAGATCCGGATCTAATTCTAATAGTTTTTCATAAGAATCAGCAGTAACTACTTCAGCTTTGTCTAGTTTGTTTCCGTAAAATTTGTTTTGCTTCGGGTATTCATTTACCGCGACTGGCGTAATTCCTAAATCTAGCAAGTTACCAGCGTATGTAGCTGCCATCATTGCAACACGTTTCGGTTCAGCTGGCACTTCAATCTCTTTACCTTTTTCATCTTTATAAATTCTCGTTTCTTTTTTCGACGATTCCTTCTTACCAGAACTTGCGTCTTCTTCTGATTTATTTCCACATGCAGCTAGTACAAACACTAAAAGCAATGTCATAAAACTAACGAGTAATTGTTTTGTTGTTCTTTTCATTTTTGTTATCCCCCTGTATTTGACAATAAAAATCATTCTCAATTAACTTTAAAAAAGAAAGGCGAATACTTACGCCAAGTTTTCAACCAACTTTACATTCTTAATCAGATCATACGTTAAACATACTGGCTTTCTCGTTCTTGGATCGATACCGATCTCTGCATCAATGTTAAATACATTGCGAAGAACCGTGCGAGTCATAACTTCCTCAGCCATACCCTCTTTTAAGATAGAACCGTCTTTCATCGCGACCATATGATGAGCAAAGCGAGCTGCGTGGTTCAAATCATGAATGACCATTACGATCGTTCTCTTCTCATAGCGGTTTAAATGATTTAACAACTCTAGAACTTCCAACTGGTGAGACAAATCCAAGTATGTAGTCGGTTCATCCAGCAGAATGATATCTGTTTCTTGGGCTAATGCCATTGCGATCCATACACGCTGGCGTTGCCCACCTGAAAGCGCATCTACGGATCGATCCTTGAACTCGAGGACGCCTGTGACGTCTAATGCCCAATCTATCACTTCATAATCTTTTTTTGTGAGCTTTCCGAAGCCTTTTTGATAAGGAAATCTTCCGTAAGAAACAAGCTCACCAACCGTAAGTCCTTCTGGTGAATCTGGTGACTGAGGAAGAATCGCCATCTTTTGGGCAATCTTTTTCGTAGATTCTTTGCTGACGGCTTTACCATCTAAATAAACCACTCCGGATTTAGGACTCAGAATACGCGACAACGTTTTCAAAACCGTTGACTTCCCACAACCGTTCGGTCCAATGATTGTCGTGATCTTACCGTCTGGAATGGAAATGTTAAGATCTTTAACGATGTCTCGTTCACCATATGAGATTTGCAAATGCTCAGCATACAGTCTAGACACTTTATTCGCCCTCCTTCTATAACAGTAATTTGAATTATATTTATAATATCGAACTTAATTGAAAATGATTATCAATCTCGTTCTCATTTTATTGGATATCACGGAGAGTGTCAACGGGAATTTAATTTTTAATATAAAAAAATCAGCCTTTGTATATCAAGGCTGATCTCACATTATTTAGAACATACCTAACGCTTTCTTAGTCGCTGGACCTACTACACCATCAACTGTGAGCTTCTTAGCTTTCTGAAACTTGCGAACAGCTGCATCAGTATTGGCTCCAAATACACCATCGATTCCTTTTGTGCTATACCCTAGGTTTGTAAGCCTACGTTGAAGCTCCATGACTTCAGCTCCACGGCTACCCTTCTTTAGATTAACGACTGAGAATACAGGCACCGTTGAATTGTTTGTTACTTTATATCCATTCGCTGCAGCTAGAGCAGGGAATGATTTACCTGAAGTTGTTATCACTACAGGTGTATTTACTGAAATTCTTGCGTATAACCACTGCACCTCATTGTTGTACATACGGATACAGCCTGCACTCACATATTTTCCTATGGAACTAGCATTATTGTTTCCATGGATGGCATACGTCGTTCCCCATGTTCCTTTTGCGTTTAAGCCTAGCCATCTATTTCCTAATGGATTACGCGGATCTCCACCTGGTATGTTACCTGTATAATAAGGCCGATTTGTGATCTTGTTTACAATTTTAAACTTACCCTCTGGTGTATAGGACGGCAGTTTACCAGTAGCCACTTTAAACACCTTTGATAATTTATTATTCTCAAAATATGCTAGCTGGTTTGTAGATTTATTTATAACGATAAATGATGAAGCGGCAGCCTTTGCTGGTTGAACAAGTAAGAACATAAAACCAAACATCAGTAATGCAATCAGTACTTTTTTCGTTTTCATTCCTTCTCTCCTATTCTTTATTGAAATAACAAATCCTCATATTCTATGCGAGGGTATAGGAGATGCATTACTACTTTTGTTAAAAATTTAATCAAAAAAACATGAATATTAAGCTTGTACGGTGAATAGACTGGTAGGTTATATTTGTCTTATATATTTGAACAGAAAGAAGATGGAATGATGCGTAACGTTTACTTAAAAAATCAATCGAATGTTAATATACGAAGAGTCACCACCGACGATGCTCAAAACATGATTAACTTTTATAATGTTGTTGGCGGCGAAAGTGATTTTTTATCCTTTGGGGCCGGTGAATTTAAGCTAGACCTTCAGGAATATAAAGATTACATCACCGCAACTTCCAAAGAATTGAATTCTATCATGCTGATTGCCGAAATAGATTCAAAGATAATTGGGATCGCAACCATTAACTCACCACAAAAAGAAAGAACGAAACATGTTGGAACACTTGGTATTGTCGTTTCCGAAAAATACACAGGCATGGGATTGGGAAAAATCTTAATGAATGAACTATTGGAGTGGGCACGTTTAAATGGCATTACGAAAAAGATCAGTCTTGTAACGAATGAGAACAACTCAAAAGCGATTGAACTATATAAGAAATTGGGTTTTGAGAAGGAAGGTTTGTTAAAGCACGATAATTTTATTAAAGGAAATTATCATAACACCGTTGTTATGGGGCTGCTTTTATAAGCTGTTATTCTTATTTCATTTTGGAACAATTGAACTGCTGCTCGTTCAATTTTTCAATGTTTTCAGAATTTGTTGTTGACTTTACTCTTTTAGGGAGATAAACTTACAAATAATATTAAAGTCAATGACGAGAAAGAGTAAGATTTGATTACTGTCCCCCAGAGAATCGGCGCTTGGTGAAAGCCGATGTTCAGTGCTTATCCGAAAATCATCTCCGAGATTCAAAGCTGAAATGTAAGCTTTGACGGGCCGTCCGCCGTTACAAGGGAACACGTATGATTGTACGTTGACTGAGTGCCGCAAGCTTTTAATAAGCTGTGGAATTAGGGTGGTAACGCGAGCTATAACTCGTCCCTTCTATAGGGGCGGGTTTTTTTATGTTTTCAAAACAATTAAAGGAGAGATTACTTATGAGAAAGATGGACACCGTTTTTATTGGACTTATGTTATTTTCAATGTTTTTTGGAGCAGGAAATCTCATTTTCCCTCCATTCTTAGGGGCAGAAGCAGGATCTTCGTACTGGCTTGCGATGGCAGGATTCATACTGACTGGAGTTGGACTTCCTTTTGCCGTATTATTTGCCGTTTCCCTCGTAAAAGGAGGCGTTCAAACGATCGGTAATCGTGTCCATCCTGTTTTCAGCACCGTCTTTATGGTCGTTATCTATTTAAGTATCGGACCATTCTTGGCTATTCCGAGAAATGCAAACGTTGCTTATGAGATGGGACTTAAACCATTCTTGGGCACTGAATCAAACGCTGCACTCATTCTCTTATTATTTACCGTTACATTTTTCGCGCTCGTTTATGCGGTCAGCTTGAATCCATCGAAAATGGAGAAATATATGGGGCGCTGGATTACTCCAACCTTGCTCTTATCAATGGTTGTGCTTTGTACAGTAGGATTTTTCAAACTTGATGCTCCACTTCAATCACCATCCGCTACCTACCAATCCGGGGCCTTTTCGAAGGGTTTCATTGAAGGATACAACACAATGGATGCTCTTGCTGCTCTCGCTTTTGGTATCGTAATTCTTACAGCGATTCAACAAAGAGGCGTTCAAGATCGAAAGCAATTAACAACCTACACACTAAAAGCAGGTCTGATTGCAGGAACATTACTAACACTCGTTTATGTAAGCTTAGGATTAATCGGCGGTAAGATGGCTGCAACAGGTTCTTTTGAAAATGGAACAGACATCCTTGCAGAAGCTTCCACTCTTTTATTAGGAGAAAACGGAACAGCTCTACTTGGTTTTATTTTTACATTAGCTTGCTTTACTACAGTTGTGGGCTTAACAACAGCGTGTGGACAATACTTTTCAAAATTAATGCCAAGTATCAGCTATAAAACAGTTGTCTTACTCGTTACACTAATAAGCTTCACTCTATCAAACCTTGGACTGAACCAGATTCTTAAAGTTTCAGTGCCGTTTTTAGTCACCGCCTATCCATTAACAATCGTATTGGTTGTACTTACGTTTTTTAACCGCTTCTTCAAAAATCCTAAGAAAGTGTATGGAAGTGCAGTGCTCTTTACTGGTGTATTTGCCATGATGGACGGTTTGGTTGCATTCGGGTTAGATCTAGGTCCTGTTCAAGTGGTGAAAGATATCCTCCCTCTTTCATCTATGGGATTACAATGGATTCTTCCAGCTTTGGTGGGTACGGCAGTCGGAATGTTTTTAAGCAGCTTCAGCCGCGTTCATTCTCCATTAGATGAGGTTGAAGTGAAGGCTTCATAATTCTGCATAACAAAAAAAAGGAGCTAATTTACAAAGTGATTAGCTCCTTCATTCATTATTCACCTTTAATTTCAAGCAGCTTCTGTCTTAACCCAATCTCCATCGTTGCCAGCTCTTCTTCTGCAAGACGTCGTTTAACTCGTCCTTCTTCTTGAATACGCAGTGTTTCCTCTAGCGTTGAAAGAAGATTCTCTTGCGTTTTCTTTAACGTCTCAATATCAATCAAACCGCGTTCGTTTTCTTTTGCGGTTTCGATCGTATTGGTTTTTAGCATCTCAGCATTTTTTAGTAAAAGTTCATTTGTCGTTTTGGAAACTTGTTTTTGAGCTTCTACCGCATTACGCTGTCTAATCAACGTTAGCGCAATTGCGACTTGGTTCTTCCACAACGGAATAGCCGTCATGATGGACGATTGAATTTTTTCTACAAGCGCTTGGTTCGTGTTTTGAATAAGTCGAATTTGTGGTGCACTTTGAATCGTGATCTCACGACTTAGTTTTAAGTCATGTACCCGTTTATCGAGTCGATCGGCAAACTGGACCATATCATTTACTTCTTGAAACTTCATTTGATCGTTTGTTTGTTCAGCCACTCTTCTCATCTCAGGAATCGTAACCTGGTTTAGCTCATCTAGCTTTAGTTCTCCCGCCGCTATATATACATTTAACGCTTGAAAGTACTCTTTATTGTTTTCGTACAACTTTTCGAGCATGACGATATCAGACATAAGAACATTCTTGCTACCGTCTAGCTTTACAGAGATTCTATCAATCTGTGCTCCCGTTTTCTGATACTTCGAAAGTACCTCTTGAACAGAACCTGAAATCTTTCCAAACATACGGCCGATCAACGTAGGTTTGTTTGATTTTAATTCTTCAGGATTCACATCTTGAAGTTTTTTCATTAGATCCCCAATGATCTCACCGATTTGCCCAGTATCTTTCTTTTTCACATGATCAAGCATCGTGTTCGAAAATGAATGAAGCTTCGCCTGTGCCGGTGCTCCGTACGTGATCATCGTCTGGTGATTCGTCGGATCGATCTGTTTAGCCAGCTGATACGCTTTTTCTTTATTTTCTTCTGGCAGAACATCTATTAATCGTACCTGTTTGTTTTCATTCGAAGGCACAGTAGTTTCTTGCTGTTCGCCAAAAGGGTTTGCCAACAAGTCATCCATTAGATTTGTCGGTTCATCTGAATGGTTAAGGGGTGCATTATTTTCTTTCATTTATATCGCCTGCCTTTTTTATGGATTGGGAGTCGTTCTGGGATTTAATCGAGTACTTTGCTACATCGATCTCATAATGTAGGTCATCTATATCATTTGACAATACTTGGTATAAATCCTTTTCGATCTGATCAATCAGTTCATCAAGTGTTCTTTTCGTTTCTACTAATGATTGCGTTAATTCTTTTGATTTTCTAGGCTGCGAGGATAAAAACATATATTTTTCGGTGAGCTCTACGGCTGAGTCTAAATGAGAAAAATAGAACTGTTCTGCTTGATAAAAACGTCTTGGTTCTTTTTGGGTTAAACTCTGGATTTTTCTAACTACTCGTACAAGGTCCGCTCTTTGTTTCAAACTCGGCAGATCACGCACTGAAAACATTGCCTTCTGTAGTCTATAGATCTTAGGCTTTGCTTCATCTAAGTTTTTTCTAATGTATTTATACTCTCTTCTTGATAAGTGATGTTCACTGAGGAATCTCTGCTTTTGAAGAAGTCCTGTTGCTGTGTATGCGGCAGCTCCTCCAGCTACTGCGATTCCTGACGACAAAAGGTAGGTCTGGTCATATCCAATAATACTTGCCAGCCATACCCCTACTGAAGCTGAGATAGCAACAAACATGCGGATAAAAAAAGCTAAAAATCCGTTCATTGTAATCGACTCCTGACATAAACTCTTTACTATTCATACGGATGTAACGGTTTCTGAGTTTCGTTTAAATAAAAAAAGTTCATCTATATTATGTTTCTATTATTACCTTATCGAAACCTTCCTAAAATAACCATGGCATTAAGAAGTAATGTGCTCTAAGACTTGAGGCGTATTATTTTCAATAAAAATAAGGCTGCACCTGCAGCCTTATAAATTTTTTATGCTGTTTTTGTTTTACTGCTAGCTACCGCGATAGATTTTGTAAAAAGACTTACTGCTGTTAAAACGATGATATTAAGGATCATTGCAATGATGCCTACGTTAAAATCTTGAATCGCCTGTGGCAGGAATGGAAGAAGCGAACCTACAGTTGAACCTGTAATGGTTACATAAGCCACGGTTGCTACCCCTGTTGCAATACCGGCAAATGCCCCTTGCTTCGTTACAAAATTATTCTTCATTAAACTAAACACCAATGTTGGAAACAGCTGTGTGACAAGGCTGTACCCCATCAGTAATAACGTTACAAGTGTGTTACCCCCTTTAAATGTAAAAAAGACAGCAATCAGTGCTACTACCGGAACAAGATAACGAGCTGTTTTTGATACTTGCTGGTCCGTTACTTTTGGATTTAAAACTTGATAAACATTTCTTGCTAAGAGAGTTGCAGCAGCCATTAAGATCATAGACCCTGGAACAAGGGCTGTAAGAATACCAGCTGCACCGATTACCCCCACTACCCAAGGGTCAAATGTTTCAATTGAAATTCTTAGTAAGGCAAGATCAGCATCAGGTCCCTCTAACCCTGGAACCTGCAGAATGGCTGCAAATCCAACAAAGAATACAAACAAAAGAACTAATTGATAGACCGGCATGAAGATCGCATTCTTTCTAAAGACCTTTTCATTCTGTGCAGAATAAACTGAACCAAATGTATGAGGCCACATATAGAAACCTAATGCTGTTAGAAGGATAGTCGTTGCAAACCAAGATGGACTCATGCCAGTCTCTGGAAGAGCAAGAAACCCTGGCTTCGCGGCTTCTACTGCTTCAAACATCGGCTGGATACCGCCATAATAATGAATAGGCAGATAGATTCCTAGAAATAAGACTACAACAAGTATTAAAATATCCTTTGCCACGGCTGTCCAAGCGGAACCATGTATACCAGAAACCATAACGTACACAGTAACAACCGTTAGACCGATCCAAATCGCAATAGTAGGCGAGATTGTTCCATATGATGCTTCTGAAACAATAATTCCTAAACCCTTTAGCTGAAGAACGAAATATGGAATCATGGCTACTACACCAACTAAAGAAACGAAGATGCCTAGGTAAGGACTCTTGTATTTACTGACAAAAAAATCAGATTGTGATAAGAGATTGTTATCTTTTGCATAACGCCAAATCTTTGGAAGCAAGAAGTATGACATAATATATGCTAGACAGCCATAACCGATAATATAGAACGTGGGCCCTCCCTTGCCATATGCCCATCCGCTTCCGCCAAGAAAAGTAAACGTTGTATAGATTTCTCCTGCCATCAGTAAGAATACAAAGATTGTACCGAAACCTCGACCTCCGACTGTCCACTGCTCAAGGTCCATATCTTTTCCTTTTTTTGCACGTATTCCTAAATAAATCGACATGATCATGACGGCAAAAATAATGACTAGTGCAGCATTCATTCTACTTCACTCTCCTTATTTCTTGGATCAAGCATATAGATGATGATCATAAGAAAGGTAGTAATAACAACCCAAATTACACAATAGGCTAGCAAGAAAGGCATTCCAAAAAGGTAAGGAGTAACCTTGTTAGCAAAATAAATGCCTATTAATAATCCGGCAAACGGTATTAACGCTAAAAATTTTATAAATGTGTTCATTCCTGATCCCTCCCCAACCTATTGTTTTAATAACTTGAATGCTGCGTGAACAAAAACTCTGACTCCTTTTTCTAAAGCATCTTCATCAATTTCGAAGCGTGCATGGTGATGCGGATAGACCGCTTCTTTTTCGGGATTTCCCGCTCCTATATAGAAGAAACAGCCGCCAGCTTTCTGCTGAAATGCCGAGAAGTCTTCACCGCCCATATTTGGTTTCATTCGGTCGAGCGTTTTTTCTCCATAAACCTCAACGATTGTATCTTCAATAACTTGTGTCACTTGATGATCATTGATAACAGGACGGTAACCGAATTCATAATCGAAATGATAATCGGCTTCATGTGCCTCAGTTATCCCTTTAACAATACGTTCTATGGTTTTAGGAACGGATTGACGGATTTCTGCATCAAAACTTCGAACTGTACCTAAAATTTCAACAGATCCTGGAATAACGTTATGTGTTGTACCACCAGTAAACTTTGTAACCGATACGACTAACTGTTCAAGAGGATCTGTGTTTCTGGAGACGATATGCTGCAAATTCGTAACGATTTGTGAAGCAATCGCTATGGAATCGACCGTTTGATGAGGCAGAGCAGCATGTCCCCCTTTCCCTTTTACCGTTATATAGAATGTGTCAGGTGAAGCCATCATCGGGCCATACACGACACCTATCTTCCCGATTTTAAGAGGTGCCCATAGATGTGCTCCGATAATTGCATCTACCCCATCCATAACACCAGCCTGAACCATTTCTTCTGCTCCACCAGGAAACAGTTCTTCCGCGTGTTGGAAAAACAACCTGATCTCGCCTTGTAACTCATCTTTACGCTCGGATAATACTTTTGCTGCACCTAGAAGCATAGCCGTATGACCATCATGCCCACATGCATGCATGACTCCCGGGTTCTTTGAGATATATTCTGTAGTGTTCTCCTCCTGGATCGGCAATGCGTCCATATCTGCACGAATGGCAATCACTTTTCCAGGCTGTTTTCCTTGAATCCTTCCAACCACACTCGTCTTTGTCGGGCGGGAAAGTTCGATTCCTCCGAAGGACTCTAATGTTTCGTAGATAAATTGTGATGTGTTTTCTTCCTGAAAAGATAACTCTGGATTTTCATGTAAGTATCGGCGCCATTGGGTAACTTGTTCTGAAACTGCATCAACTAGAGGATCAAAGGCTTTTGTTGTAACTGACATTTTTATCTCTCCCTTTCACTTGGTTATTCGGCTGTCAACGATTCAATTGAAGTCTTTAACACATGAACGGCTTGAACACAGTCTCCTAAACTCGTCCATTCTTTTGGGTTATGACTGATTCCATTAAGGCTTCTAACAAAGATCATGCCGGATAGAACGTGCCTGCCTAAAACCATGGCATCATGCCCTGCACCGCTCGGTAAGAGTACGGGTTTGATTCCATTTGCTTTTACAGCTTCAATCAATCGATGCTGCATTTCTTCTTTTATGGGAACAGGGGCTACATTTAACGTTTGTTCATATTCAACAGAAACCCCATGCAGCCCACCAATTTCCAATGCTTTCTTTGCTATCTCTTTTGTTAACTGATTCAGAGTCACTTGGTTAATGTCTCTAATATCCACATATAGCTCCACTTTTGCAGGAATGACATTGATTCCATTGGGATAGACCTGAAGCTTACCTACTGTGGCTACAGAAGTTTTGCTTATACTTTGAGGAATCTGGCTCACATGTCCAACAAACTCACTAGCTGCAACAAGCGCATCATTTCTTGCACCCATCGGGGTGTTGCCAGCATGTCCTGCTTTTCCGTGAAAAGATATTTTTAACCAGGAGGGACCAGCAATTCCTGTGACAACTCCTACAGGTGCATTCTCTCTTTCAAGTGTGCTTCCTTGTTCAATATGTACTTCAACAAATGCTTTAATCATACCTAGATTTCGTTTAGATTCCTTAAACCCTTGAAGCGTAAGTCCATCACCCTCAATAACCTTTTCAAATGAATTCCCCTGTTGATCAACCTTTTGGATTTCTTCATCCATATCGAGTTCTCCGCATATTGCACGGCTTCCCCTTAACCCTCCGTTAAACCTAGAACCTTCCTCATCTGAGAAAACAACAATTTCATATGGACGTTCAGGTTTAAATCCTGTTACCTTCCAAGCTTCAACTACTTCTAAAGCGGCAAGTACGCCTAGAGGTCCGTCAAAATGTCCGCCGTTCGGGACACTATCTACATGCGACCCTGAGATCACAGAAGCAAGCTCTTTATTCTTTCCTTCTAATTTTCCAAAAATATTGCCTGCACCGTCTTCTGTAACCACAAGACCTGCGTTTATCATCCAGCTCTTAACCAGTTCTTTCGCTTTTCTTTCCTCTTTGGAGAAACCAATTCGGTATGAACCATTTTGTTCTGTCAATCCAATTTTAGAGAGCTCTGCCAGGCGGGCACTAAATCTTTCACCTGAGACCCCAGAGTGGTTCATCGTTCGGTCATAGCCTTCCAATAGTTTTGACTGAAATACATTGTCCGCTCTTTTCAGCATGTAATTCCCCCTTTATTTGTGCATCTATCCAATGAGTTATTGAAAAGTATAGAATAATCAGTCAATTTTTAATATGTTAAAAAAGGACAAATAGATCACAATCTATTTGTCCTTAATAGCTAATATTTTATTTTTACAAACTCTTGTAGATAAATGGCCAGTTGCAACTCAAATAATTCTTTTCCTTGTAACTTTTCCACCCTCAGAATCTCTTTGATTTTCTGCAGCCTGTATTTAATCGTATTTAAGTGAACGAAGCTCTCCGCTGCAGTCTTTGTCATATTTTGCTTACATTGTAAATACGTGTGTAGTGTTTCTACTAATTCAGTGGCATGGTCTTGATCGTACTTAATGAGCGGACCTAGCAAGTCTGTTATATAATCGGCCAGCTCGTCTCGATCATGCTTTAAAAATAATTGATAGATCCCTAGCTCTTTATAAGAAAGGGCAACCTCTTCCGAACGATGCTTCTGTACATATTCTGCACATCTGATAGCATCTCTATATGAACTGTCAATATCACCAAGTTTAGTGAACATTCGTCCTAATCCCACATGAAACACGAATGACGTTTTGGAAGAAAGCAACGTTCTTAAGGTTGAAAAAAAATCCGAGAGCTGCAATAGAACCTCTTCTTCTTCCTTTTTATTATGGATAATGACAAGGATGTCATACTCCATGTTGCGATCCAGAACAAGGATCTTATACTCCAGTTTCTGTAGTTCTCTAAATAATAAGCGGTTAAATAATTGCTTTCGGCTGCTAAGTTCCTGAAAAGGAAGGAGCTGATTAGAGATTTTTATATTTACACATAAGTTTCTGTTATGATCAGAAATCCCAACAATGCTTCGTTGCGGCGGTGTAAATGATTCAAATTTATGATTAAGAAGCTGTTCTAGGAGGTATCCCTCATATTTATACAGATCAGACAACATTCTTTCCTGACCCATTAATTCAATTGCAAATAGATTACTAGCTAAATCAATTGCTAGTTCATCCAGAACATCGAGTTCATCATGAGGCTCACCAAAGATAGCCATCGCACCAATTGCTACTTTATCTGTAATTATGGGAAATAAGTGAACAGACCGCGCTTCAATTTGTTTATTAACCTGTGTTGAATGACCTAGTATAATTTGATCAAATAAGTCTTCATACGATTCTACTGCTACTTTCCCGATTTGCTCTGCTTCTAAAGAAGATGCAGTGATTAAATCCATAAACTCATTAAATAAACAAACGTGTCTTTGAATCAAATTACTTAAAGTAAATGTTACAGTTTCTAATCCTTGTTGAGATACAGATGCTCTTGCTAGTTCTGAATGAATACGTTTTGATCGTTCTTGATGAGTGAATAGCTTTGCATTTTCTATAGCGATCGATGCCTGACTGGCAAACGTTTCTAACATTGTGAGGTCTTCATGATTGAATAATATATTCTCAGAGAAGCTATCTATTGTGAGAACACCCAGACAACCTTCTTTTGAGAGCAATGGCGCACAAATAGTGCTTATCGGATATTGATGCAAATCTCCCAAGGCTTTATGAAAATTTTTCTGATTTTCTGGCTGAATATTTTCCATTCCTTTTGACGTATCTTGAATGTGGCTAAAAATCTGAGCTTTTTGAGTCATGAATGTTTTGCCTGTCATTCCTTCATCCTTATTCAGTGCAATATGCTTCATGTATGTTTGATTAAACCCTTTGCATTTATTGATGATAAGTTTCTTTTTTTTCGGGTCATAAATAAAAAGAATAACCGCATGTGCTCCATCGATTACATTTATTACTTCATCGATCAACCTATCTAGAACTTGATCCACATCCAGAGTAGATGAAAGAACCTGAGCTGCGTTAATCAAACTCATTAACTGTTTTTCAGATTTCAATTGCCTCACCTCTATGTACTTGTATTGCTTTTAGATAACAGTATAAACGATAACGAATTTACAAAAGGAAAAAACCTTACATTTCACAAATTATATATGTACAAAACAAAGACGCTGAATATGCATACATCACATAAACAACGCCTTTAGCTTAAACTCACTTTATTCACTTAAACGTTCTTTCCTTTCTTCCTAATACACAAATGCTAGTTATTGTCCCTAACTAGACTTCAATTAATTGTTCGTTCAATCAATTGCCTTGCATTAGATCTTATTTTTCCTCTACTTCTGGTAAATTCCCACACGCCCACATGCTGCGAAAATAGTTTTCACCGGCTATTTCCATCTGCAACACGATCTTAGCATGCTTCGCTCACATACGTCATTGGAATCATCCTCTTTCGTTATGTGTATTTGCGCGTTCCCACATACCCACACATCTCGAAATCAGTTTTCACTGGCTGATCTCTAACTGGATGTGATTTGATATGCTTCGCTTACTTATTTCATTGGAATCACGCCTTCCTTTAATTGAAGTAGTGTTCTTTGTTAACTACATATTAACTCATTCTAAATTTTATTTAAATATTCAGAATAATCAATATTATGTGATTTAAGGTGTATTTATTCCTCTTTTTAGAGTCATACTCCTTCTTTCGTAAAATTTCTTTTTATTTCATCATATTTTAACAATTTAAATAATGAATGTGTTTTTTTAGGCTATCACCTATACAACCTTCATAACATAACATGCATGTAGAAACACAACTACAAAAAAAGAGGAGTGTTTTGAACCTTGACTGGAAAAATTCTAAATTATTACGCTGGCGGCAATACGGCTAGAGGTTTTCACAACTTATTTACATCAAATCTAAATGGTCTTGATCGCCTTTTCATCTTAAAAGGCGGACCTGGTACTGGTAAGTCCACGCTCATGAAAGCGGTCGGGGAAAAGTGGAACAACGAAGGCTACGATATAGAATACATTCATTGCGCTTCAGACAACGGGTCGATTGATGGCGTGATCATCCGGGAGCTAGGAATCGGAATAGTAGATGGCACTTCTCCACACGTTATTGAACCAAAAGCCCCTGGAGCTGTTGAGGAATACGTGAACTTAGGTGAGGCGTGGGATTCTAAAAAACTTACGAACAAAAAAGAGGCTATTTTAAAGATTACAGATTCAATTTCTGCAGATTATCAAAAAGCGTATGCGACTTTTCATGAAGCGCTTCTCATCCATGATGAATGGGAAGAAATTTATATTATGAATATGAATTATGAAAAAGCCAACGAAATTACGGATGAACTGATGCATCAATTCTTTTCTAAGAAAGTAAATAAAGCCGCTAATGTTTATCACCGTTTTTTAGGTGCAGCTACCCCTAAAGGTGCAGTCGATTTTGTGCCAAACTTAACTGAAGGTCTAGAAAAGAGATATTTTATCAAGGGAAGACCAGGGTCTGGAAAATCAACTGTGTTAAAAAAGTTGGCCGCAAATGCCGAAGCATCAGGTTATGATGTTGAAATTTACCATTGTGGGTTCGATCCAAACAGTTTGGATATGGTGATCGTGAGAGAGCTCGGCTTCGCTATCTTTGACAGTACAGCACCTCATGAGTATTTCCCTGAACGTGAAGGTGACTACATCATAGACATGTACGAAAAGACGATAAAAAAGGGCACCGATGAAAAATTCTTTGATAATTTAAAAGAGATCAGTGGCCGTTATTCAAAAAAGATGAAAGAAGCTATCGGATATCTAGCAGATGCAAAAAGTAAGCACGATGATTTAGAAAAGATCTATATTGCTGCGATGAATTTTTCAAAGATCGACAAAATTCACAAGAAGGTTGATCAGGAGATCGAAAAGTTAACCTCTGCACAACAACAAAAATATTGATTGATGCAGCCACTATTTTGAGGATGGTGGCTGTTTTGTTATGATGAGCATAAGACAATCTTACATATGGAGGACATGTTTAATGATGGAAACAGAAAATACAAAAGCTGTTGAAGATCTATATTTTAACTTCTTACATGCGTGGAACGAGCGGAATTCACGTGCTATGGCTGATCATTTTACCAAGGACGGTGAGATGGTTGGGTATGATGGAAGTCAGGCATTTGGTCCTGAAGAAATTCATGCTCATCTCGAACCTATTTTCAGCAGCTTCCCAACACCTCCTTATTATGCAAAAGTGAAGAACATTTCCTTCTTAAATGATGATGCTGTTATTGTTCGCGCTATTGCTGGCATGGTGCCGGTAGGAAAAACTGAACTATCTCAAGAACTAAATACGCATCATACGGTGGTTGCAGTGAAAAATGATGAAAAATGGTTCATTAAACTTTTTCAAAACACACCTGCTCAATTCCATGGACGTCCTGAACTTCTGAATCAGATGACTGAGGAGCTTCGTGCATTGCTTCCTGAATAAAAACAAGGAAACCCGCTTAAGTTACAGCGGGTTTCTTCATATCTATTTTCTTAATATTTCCTTGAGCCCTTTATAAATCAATACGGCTCCAAAAACAAGAACCGTTAAAATCGCGATAATTTTAACAGCTGGACCGAATGCGGCTAAAAACGTGCCGCCTAGTGGAAGTGCAAGTAGAAAATAACCAGCTAATAAAGCCCCAATGAGTGTTAATACATTTGTATTAGACATATTGCGCCTCCTTATAACAGTTTTTCTTCTCGTTATAAGGTATGCGCCGATGTGGAGAGTGGTTAATTCTACATTATGCAGGTTTTATTAGGTAATTTGTCCAATCTAGGAGTTAATCTGTCCAATGTTCACGTTAATCTGTCCGATTCACATGATAATCTGTCCAATGTCCCTAATAATCTATCCAATCTAAGAATTAATTTGTCCATTCTTAAATCTTCAATAGATTCGTATAATCCTTCTTCGGCACGATGCCTTCTTCTCCAGCACGGTTCAATAGCGTTGTAATCGCCTCAAAGCCCTTGTCTCCAAGATCAGCGGTAAAATCATTCACATACAGATCGATATGGGATTTTGCAACGTCCTCTGAGAGCTCGCTCGCGTGCTGCATCACATAATCTCTAGATGCCTCAGGATTACGCCATGCATACTCTACCGATTTACGAATCCACTCAGAAATAGACTCTAAATCTAGTGAACGGCGTGCGATGATTGCTCCGAGTGGAATGGGTAGTCCCGTATCTTCTTCCCACCAGCTCCCCATATCAGCCAACAGATTTAACCCGTAATCTTGATACGTAAAGCGAGCTTCATGGATAACAAGACCTGCATCAATCTTGCCGTCTTTTACAGCGGGCATGATTTCATTAAACGGCATAACGATGATCTCGCCTACTCCGCCTGGTACATTTTGAGCCGCCCATAAACGAAACAGCATGTAAGCGGTAGAGCGTTCACTCGGAACAGCCACCCTTGCTCCAGACAGCATGTTAGGCGTAACATCACCTGGCTCCTTCACCAAAACTAACGGACCACATCCACGACCGAGCGCCCCTCCGCATGGAAGTAGAGCATATTTGTCCAAGACATAAGGAAGCGCTGCGTATGAGATCTTTAAGATATCAAGTTCATCTGACTCAGCAGCTAATCCGTTTGTAATATCAATATCTGCATATGTAACATCAAATTCTGGGGCACCAGAAACAAGACCATGTACCAATGCATGAAAAACAAACGTGTCATTGGGACATGGTGAAAAAGCAATACTCATTTTACTCATAACAAAACCTCCGCGATAACTTTACTAGCTCTCTCTAGTGTATCGAACGCTTCCTTCATACGCCAAGCAGAACGATCTCGCGGACCGATCGGATTTGATATCGAACGTATCTCAAGTACCGGCTTTCCAAATTCTTGTGCCGCTAGCGCTACCCCATAGCCTTCCATCGCTTCTGCTACAGCATCAGGCTCTCGATCCTGAAGACTCTTCGTAGTTTCAGAAGTTCCCGTCACAGTAGACAGTGTTAGAACGTGACCAAGCTGAACAGGTACTCCTGCGAGCTTTAATGACGTTAAACAATGCATGACCAGTTCGCTATCTGCTTTTATGCGAGTAGAAGCCCCAAAACCAAGTTCGTCTAATGTGATGAATCCATCAGGAGATTCTGCACCAAGATCTCCTGAAATCATCTCATCTGCAATAACAAGTGTTCCAACATCTGCTTTACCCTGAAAACCTCCTGCAATTCCCATATTGATCACAAGGTCATAGTCTTTTGTTAATAAAGCTTTTGTTGTTTGGATACCCGCTGAGATCGGACCTACTCCAGCTAAGACCACATCAACAGATGACGCTTGGCCAACCCCTCTTAAGATTGCCTCTTTCTCAGCAGCTACGGAAGTCATGATTAAAATACGGCGTTCGTTATTCATCGACATGAAGATCCCCTTTCGCCGGTTAGCTTAATTTTTCAATGAACACTACTTTTAAATAGTTACCCTCTTTGAACTCTTTGTGTGTTTTAAAATCTTGTGGAAGCTTAAATTCTTCCAAAATGTTATACGTGCTCCCTGTTTGTTTAAATGCTGAGGCGATCATCTCTTTAAATTTTTTCATTCCAAACGTTGAGCAATTAGAAGAAGCTACGATTACACCGTTTCTTTCTGTAATCTGAATCGCTTGTGCTAATAAATCTGGATAATCTTTCCCAGCACTGAACGTATGTTTCTTAGAACGCGCAAAGCTCGGCGGATCTAGAATGACAAGGTCGAATGACAGCTCTTTTCGAACGGCATATTTAAAGTAGTTGAACACATCTTCTACAATGATGTCGTGGTCCTCATAGTTCAAACCGTTCACACTGAACTGTTCTTGCGTCTTGCTTCGGCTTCTATTCGCTAAGTCAACGCTTGTCGTTTTCGCAGCTCCGCCAAGAGCAGCAGCAACTGAAAACGCACCTGTATAAGAGAACGTATTCAGAACGGTTTTCCCTTTCGCATATTGATCACGGATGGTCTTTCGCACATCACGCTGATCCAAGAACACACCGACCATTGCACCATCATTTAGATAAACGGCAAAGTGGATGCCGTTCTCTCTTACGATCAGTGGACTAGGCGCTTGTTCACCTTCAACAAAATCGTTATCATCGATATATTTTCCTTTTACTGCAAAACGCTTCTTCTCATAGATGCCTTTTACCTTAACAAGTTCTTTAAGCGAAGCGATCACTTCATCCTTAAATGAGTAGATGCCTTCACTATACCAAGTTAGAACGTAGTAGCCGTTATAGTGGTCGATCGTCAGCCCACCGATTCCGTCTCCCTCACCGTTAAAAACGCGGAATGCTGTGGTTTCATAATTGTTAAAAAGTTCTTGTCGATGGTTGATCGCTTTTTTCAGTTTCTTCTCAAAAAATTCTTGATCGATGAGTTCTTGTGAATTCTGCGTTAGTACCCAACCACGACCTTTATTTTGCTTGCCGTAGTATCCCTTACCTAGAAATACATTTTTTTCGTCAAACAATTCAATGATCGTTCCTTCTTCTTTCACGTTGCTAATATTCTGTACAGCATCCTCAGTGATTAGAGGGTAGCCTGTTTTTAAACCCTTCACATAAGAAGGTTTTACTTTTAATCGGACATTCTTCTTCATCTTGTCACCCGTTTCTTATTTTCGTTTTGCAGCAAGTAAACTTTAATCATAAAGTAACTTACTTCTTCAGGAAGTAATTCTTTGATTGGCTTTAACTTTTCTCCGCCGGCTTGTTGAATGGCATGTTCAATTTTTGAGACATAATCATCTGGAATAAGATCCTCCATCTGAACGTCCATTCCCTCTTGCATGCATTGAACGAGATGACTCTCGACCGTACTCACGGCCAGATTGCGGTGTTCAGCAATTTCATCTACAGACATTTTCTCTTTATAGAAAGTGTATGTTTCAAGATGAGAATCAGGCGTTGCCTTTTTTGCAGGTGCTTTTGAAACCGTACTTTGATCAGCACTTTCTCTTCGCTCAGGATGCTCAGCCAAATAATTAGAAATAGCAGAGATAAAACGCTCACCATATTTCTCTAGTTTATTTTGACCAACACCCGTCACACTCAAAAATTCAGTTCTTGACTCAGGCAGTTTCACGCACATATCTTTTAAAGCGGTATCTGCAAAAATAACGAACGGCGGAACGTTCTCCTGTTCTGCTATCGTCTTCCGCACGATTCGAAGTTCTTCAAATAGCGGATCATCTGCAGCCACTTGTTTGGTTACGACTGCTTCTTTACGCATGATTTGTTCTTTTCCAAGCAGAATATCTTTCCCTTTTTCTTTTATATAAAGAGTTGGGAACGTCCCATGCTCAACGGCAATGATTTCTTGTGAGATAAAAAATTCAATGAGATCTGTTATTTCTTTCGTGCTTTTTTCTTTCAACATGCCGTAAGTCGGTAGCTTATTAAATCTCATCTCTAAAACCTTTTTATTCTTGGAACCGGTCAAAACCTGTGCGATCAATGTCTTCCCGAACCGCTTTTGCCCCATACGCACAATACAGGATAATACGATCTGCGCCTCTCTTGTCACATCGATACTATCGCGATTATCGGTACAGTTTCCGCACCGACCGCATGGTGGAATTTCTTCATCACTAAAATAACGGACAATTGATTGCTGCAAACAGCTTTCGGTGTAGCAATAGTCCACCATGAGTTGAAGCTTCTCCAGCTCTTGCGCCATACGATCCTGCTCGCTAGACTGATCGATCAGAAAACGCTGTACTTGAACGTCTTGAGAAGAATACAGCAGGATACATTCACTTGGAAGTCCATCACGTCCAGCACGCCCAGCTTCTTGATAATAACTCTCCATGTTTTTAGGCAGCTGAAAATGGATAACATAACGGATATTCGATTTATCAATACCCATTCCAAATGCCGAAGTAGCCACCATAACCGATGACTCATCTTGAAGAAACTGCTCCTGCTGCTGCATGCGCTCGTTGTCATTCATCCCTGCGTGATAGCGAGAAACGTTGATGCCGCTTTTTTGCAGGGTTTCATAAAGCTGATCAACCGTCTTACGTGTTGCAGCGTATATGATTCCCGCTTCTTTCTCGTTCTTTTTAAGGAAATCTTTTAAATATGAAAGCCGGTCTTGTCCCTTAATCACGGAAAAGGATAAATTTTCACGTTCAAATCCTGTTAATACCGTCTTGTTCTCATCAATATCGAGAGACCAGCAGATGTCCTGACGAACACGTGGTGTAGCAGTTGCGGTTAACGCCAGTACCACCGGACGATTTGGAAGATTCCCGATCATTCTTTGAATACGTTGATAGCTCGGTCTGAAGTCGTGTCCCCATTGCGAGATACAGTGAGCTTCATCTACGGCAATTAAAGGGATATCAATCTGTCTCAAATGATCCATAAAGTCATAAGATTCTAGGCGTTCTGGTGCAATATATAAAAGTTTGTACTCACCGCTTTTTGCCCTATCCATTCGTTCTCTCGCCTCTGACGCTGTAAGTGAACTATTGATGAAGGCCGCGGATATACCTAACTGCAATAATGTATCAACCTGATCTTTCATTAAAGAAATTAAAGGAGAAATAACAATTGTCGTTCCTTCAAAAACAAGGGCAGGTATTTGATAACAGATCGATTTCCCGCCACCTGTAGGCATAACACAAAGGGTATCGTCACCTGCTAAAACCGATTGGATCGCTTGCTCTTGTCCATTTCGGAATGAAGAATAACCGTAATGCAAATTCAGCATTTGCTTTGCTTTTTCTATCAAAACTTAATTAGCCTCCCTCAGGTAGAGTCATCTCTTGATTATAAAGGTACTGACTCCACATAGCAAAGACACATCTTACCGTTTTCTTCCGATAAAATAGACAGACTACTTAATAAAATGTGATACATTAGGAATTGGAGAAAGAAATGAAAAAGGAGTTTTTTACATATGACAAATCATGAAAACAACAATTTGCCACCAAAAACATGTTCAATTGAAAGACTTGTGACGATGCCTGCTGATGTTGCTAAAGTTCTAGAAGGCAAGAAAACGGCAACTCGCCGAAACGGACGCTATGCAGACATTGGGGAAATCATGGAATTAGAAGGGTATTCGTTCGTAGTGAACAATGTATACCGACAATCTCTTGGTGAACTAACCGATCAACACGCTCAAGACGAAGGCTTTGCAACGGTTGAAGAGTACAAGAACGCTATTCTTTCCTACCACCCCGGTATGCCGTGGCTTCCTCATATGCAAGTATGGGTTCACGAATTCAGTCCTGCTAAAGGCTAAATCATAACTTGATGGATATTTTGTATCGCATTTTCTTGTATATCCATATTTTAAGCGTGATCATTTCTGTTGGGCCGTTCTTTATCTTGTTCCCACTGATTAAAAAGCTGCGAACAGCAACAGGTGATGAGATGCACGCCCACCTTGGCACGTTTCGGTTTGTCGTTTGGCTCGCCAAACACGCCGGTCACGTCTTGGTATTATCAGGTTTTTTGCTTGTTTTTACTGGACCATGGACGTGGGATACACCGTGGATCCTCATGACTTTAATCATCTTGTTCTGCTCGCTGTTCTTTTTAGCCCGCGCCTTTTCACCGACGCTTCGTAAGTTTGATGATGAAGTGCATGATAAAGTCGGACTAGCTTTGAAATTACAGCGTGCTGTTTGGATTTACCTCGGGTTATTGATGATCATGCTTTGGTTTATGGTTGGAAAGCCATATTTGTGGTTTTGAGATTGATTGATATGATTGTGGAAGCTGACTCTTGAGTTGTGAGGGGTCGGCTTTTTTTGACGTGGTGTCCTTTTGAGGTGGACAAATTTAGCTTGCCAGACTAAAAATGTGGATTGGAGCCTAAAACTCGTGGATTGAACGACTAAACTTTTGGATTCAGTGTGCTTTTTTCTGGATTCGGAAGCTATTTTGTGGATTCATTTGCTTGGTGTCTGGCTCGCACGGAAATGAGTGCCTAAATAAGAAGAAATTTGGCTCTCTGTTAGAATACATTAAGTATTAAACTCCATTTTCCGAACAGGAGGCATATAAGCATGGATTTACATCCAATCACAGTCATCGAAATTATGTTCACCTTAACTTTAATCAGCGCACTTTACATTGTTGCTATTTTTATTCCCAAAACAAAACGAAAAATCGGTTTATATACAGCCAGCACCATTTCAGCTCTCGTTTTACTATTTTTCATCATACGTCCCTTTTGGACTGACTATCATGTCTCCGTAAAAAAAGAACAGCTCACCCTATATTTAGAGAAGCAATTTCCTAATGAAAAGTGGCAGATTACACAAAACATCGGACGGCAATACAATCCTTATATCTTTTTAGTAGAGTTTCATAACGAAAAAGGTTGGAAGTATCACTATTTTGTTAAGAATGCAGACCACATTAGGCAAAACGGCTATTCTCATCCAGATGGAACAGGTAGAAAGAACGGAAAGCATATGCAACAAAATGATTGGTAAAAAAAGAAAACCTCCTTTACTTGGAGGTCTTACAGTTAAAATGACTCTCGTGTTGTTATAGTCAGCTCCCAACCCCTATTGATAACTCCTTGGTCTTGAGCAAATTGATCATATACATATAATCGCCATGCACCATTCGGATTCGTTCCATTAAAAACGCTAAGCGTCGTTCCATATGGAAGACCAGGGGCACCTGGTAATGCTGTAACTGGAGGAAAAGTACTTGGTTTATAAATGCCTGATGGAGGAATAGCATCTTCTGTCATAGAATTTACTGCAGCATCACTGAACGTATACGTAGCATTCACAACACCAGGACTAAAGCCTCCAACTGTAGACATTAAGATGACATTCTGTCCTTGAGGACCTACTAGTAATATCTGTAGATCTGCTAAATATGAATGCGTGAGGTTACGAAGAGTTACCGTCACATTTGTAATTGTTCCACTTAAACCTGACACATTAATGAACGAGGGATAAGGTGTTGCAGCTCCACTATCAGGAATTGTAATAACATTAGGATTAAAAAACCGATTTATATTTACAGCCGTTCTGCTACAGATAACCGCTGTAATACATCCACAATCTAAAGCAAGCATTTGGTTACCACTCGTAATACCCACTACACAGTTTCCATTGATACCTTGAAAAATAAATGGAAACTGCCTACTCCCTACTAATAGGACGACAGCTTGCCCGTATTTTAAACATCTTAACGTGTGACAAACACATGAATCTATCATTGTTTCCCACCTCCCTTTATACGGTTACTTCTACAATATGCATGTCTCCTACTTTTGCTTAGGTCGTACAGTATATATTTTCAAAAAGAATGAAAACCCTTTCATTATCTAATAATATTAAATATTTTAAAAATTTATAAAATTCCCCTTGTCCCACTCTTTTTAAGCTGTTATGATTGTGAACATTATATTTCTTAAAACACCACAGAAGGGACATATGCAGCATGAAGAAATTATTATTGATTGTCTTGATTTCCGCTCCATTTATTGCACAACTGGTCGTTCTACCGTTCGTAAACAGGATTGATCCTATCATTTTCGGCCTTCCGTTTCTTCAGTTTTGGTTGTTTTTGTGGATTGTTTTAACTCCTTTTTGCACATTAGGAATCTATCATCTTCAGAAATCAGAAGGGAGCTTGGATTAAATGCAGCAGGGTAATCTTACAGCGCTATCTATCACTATTTTTATTATCTTAACGGTCGTTTTGATTGGTTTTCTTGCCGGCAGGGACAAAGCTACACGTAGTTCTGTTGAAGAATGGTCTGTCGGCGGAAGACGCTTTGGTGGCCTACTCGTCTGGTTTCTAGTAGGGGCTGATCTTTACACAGCTTACACGTTCCTAGGATTAACGAGCACCGCTTACACAGCTGGTAGTCTCGCATTCTTCGCAATTCCCTATTCGGTTCTTGCGTATTTCATCTCTTATTTTTTCCTTCCGAAGTTATGGAAAGTGGCAAATGAGCATAAGTTAACGACTCTAGCAGACTATGCTCGTGAACGTTTTGACTCTAAGCTATTATCTTCACTCATCGCCATCGTTGGCGTTCTTATGCTGATTCCATATATCTGTCTGCAGCTGAGTGGTATTCAAGATACGCTACAGGTTGCTGGGACAGGCTTTATAAATGTTAAAGTGGTCGTGATCACCTCTTTCTTGCTTGTTGCACTATATACATTTTTCAGTGGAATCAAAGGACCGACTTATACAGCAATCATAAAAGATGTTCTAGTATGGGCGATCATGTTATTCATGGTTGTATCTCTTCCAATCATGCACTTTGGTGGCTGGAACCCCATGGTTGATAAAATCGTGACAGAGGCTCCTCATCTTTTAACGATTCCAGAATCAGGACCAAAAGGTGTGATGTGGTTCATTACAGCAGCTTTCGTGTCATCACTCGCTCTTTTTATGTGGGCACATGCAGCTACAGGTGTTTTCACAGCAAAAAGTGCAGATGCCATTCGAAAAAACGCACTGTATTTGCCGCTTTATAATATCGTTTTAATTCTAGTCGTATTCCTTGGTTTCATCGCCTTTCTAGTTTTACCAGATGGTACGGATCCAAGGTTTGCTCTTCTTGCATTGATCCAAACGTCTTATGGTGGAATTGGTCAGGGATTAGCGTACTCAACAATTGCACTTGCTTCACTTATTCCATGCTCCATCATGGCGATTGGTGCATCGAACCTTTTCGCAAACAACATCTACCGCGACCTCATCAATCCAAAAGTAAAAGGCGCAAAACTAACGATGATTACTCGCGGCATGGTTTTCGTTGTCATCGGACTCGCCTTATTGTTCGGTCTTGTGTTTCCGCAAGCTCTCGTTTCCCTACAGTTGCTTGGTGTATCGGGAATGGTACAGATTTTCCCAGCGATCGTTATCAGTTTGTTCTGGAGAAATCAATCTAGAGAAGCTACCATTATCGGTCTGATTGTCGGACTTGTTGTTACCTTCACAGTCTACTCAACAGGTACAAGTCTCGGAATCTATGAAGGTTTCTGGGGATTGATGGCTAACTTTGCAACGGTAGTCGTATTGAATCCAATCTTCATTAAAAAGGCGAAGCATTCATCAAACGCTGTAAAAGATTACTTGTTTGATCAGTCATCAAAAGAAGAACAACTTGTACGAAAAGGAGCATGACTTTTACTCTATAAATGAAAGAAGCTTGAGTCCGAAATTTTTCAGACTCAAGCTTTTTTAGTAACATCGGCAGAGCTATAAATCATTCAGTTCTTTTTTTACAATATCTAAAAGCACCGTGTTCTGATCGGTCTGAACCATCCCTTTATTCTCTCTATTATTTAGATAGTAAGGCAGTTCCAACACATCCTTTAGTCTTCCTTCCGTTAAGAATGGCGTAGTCACTTTTAATTGGATATCATCACGCTGTAAAGGTAGTGTTGAAGCGAGGATATAACCCCAATCCACACCCGTCTTGTTTGAGAAATTATGAAAGGGAATCGTGAAAAGTCCACATTCTTTTAACGTCTTTTCAATGCTCCACATATATTCTGGCATCAGGTTGACGGTCGAACAAGCAATGGATAGAACACCACCAGGGTTTAAGTGTTCCTTTAACTCATGATAAAACTCTAAAGAAAACAATCGGGATAGACTTGGACACTTTTCCGTGGGCTCTGGTATATCCACAATGATTACGTCCCAAGCTTCTAGGCTTTGTTCCACAAAACTTCTACCATCTTGAATCATAGTTCTCACTTTATGATGATTTAATGCACCTTCATTGAATGCCACCAAACGATCGAAGCTTTTTCCAAGGTCCATCATCTCTGCATCAATATCGACTGCAATAATTTCGTCAACTTCTTCATAGCGTAAAGCTTCTCGGACACTGATTCCGCCTCCGCCACCGATGATTAAGATACGTCTAACCTCTTTTGCAGCTGCCATCGGAACATGTACGATCACTTCGGCATACTCATTCTCATCTTCTTTCGTACCAAACATGATTTCACCATTGCTATAGACCCATACTTCTTCTCCTACTTCGACTAATGCAATTTTTTGTGTAGATGTATGAAACGTTTGAATCACTCTAAAGTTTTGGTTGGGTCTCTGACCATCATTTATATAAGATATAACAGACCCGTTTCCCCATAGAATCCAGTATAAGTAGACACTTGCTTCTATTATAAAAACTGCGGCTGCACCAACCGTTAGCCACATGAGTTCATCCACTATGAACACTCCTTATTTTTCAACAAGCTTTATTCTCATTCTTATTCATTTATCCGGCATGTGGTGTTGAAAAACTTGTACATAAGCAAAATTTAGGCATCTGCATAGACTAATGCGACAATCACTTTTTGGAGGTTATCTTATGAGTTATATGAATCCACAACAACAGCAGCAAGGCAGCGGTCAACAGCAGAGTGATGGGCAGCAGCAAGCTCTTCAACTATCTCTGCAACTCATTAAAGAAGCCGTTGCTGGCGAAAGAGAAGATCAATTATTTTACGAATACTTAATTTCTGAAGCACCTACGAACGAAGAAAAATTAATCATTGCTTCCATTCGCGATGATGAGAAACGACATAACAAGCTTTTCAGAATGATCTACAAAGATCTCACCGGTCAAGAAGTTCCACCTGTGAACGGAGAAGAGTTTCAAAAACCAAAAACCTATAAAGACGGTCTTGTAAAAGCTTTGTTTGGGGAACTTGCTGCTGTCGAAAAATATCGTGTCATTCGCCAAGGACTTCCTAATACGTATTATCGAGACATTCTTTTTAACATCATTACAGATGAGATCAAACACAGTGCAAAGTACAACTATTTATATACGTTAAACAGTCAACCAAGTTCTCCTCGTTCTGTTCAACAAGCACACCGAATGCCACAAACAGAGAGCATAGCGGATCAATGGGTTTCGTACATTGACCCACTTGTCAAAAGAGCGTTAAAAGAGACGGAAGAAGGCATTAATCTTACTCATCTCTATCAGGAATTTATTTTATCTGGTGTTCTTGTTGGTCAAGGGTTCACACCTCAACAAGCAATTGAACAAGTAGAAGAGTGGGAAAAAACAGGAGAATCTCAGCTATTGAAAAAGAGCAAGATGATGGGAAACCAAGTAAGATAGGGGAAGAGAGGGATGGAATCTACACAAATATATTCAAAGCCTTTTATTGGCGATCAATTTCCGGAAATGACGGTTCATACAACCCTTGGGGATCTTGTCCTACCAACAAGCTATCAAGGTCATTGGTTTGTCCTCTTTAGCCATCCAGGTGACTTTACACCCGTGTGTACAACAGAGTTTGTTGCGTTCCAAAAGCTCATGCCAGAGTTTAGAAAACTAAACACTTACTTAATCGGATTATCTGTAGAACAAGTGTACTCTCACATAAAGTGGATTGAATGGATACAGCAGAACTTGAAAGTAGAGATTACTTTTCCGATTATAGCGGATAGTCTTGGCAAGATTGCTACTAGACTTGGAATGATCCATCCTACCATGGGAACAAGAACGGTGAGAAGTGTTTATATCGTTGATCCGACAGGTAAAATTCGTCTTATTCTTACGTATCCCGAAAATGTCGGCCGTAATATCAACGAAATTCTAAGAGCGGTGAAGGCGTTGCAGACAGCAGATAGAAATAAAGCAGCAACACCTGCAAACTGGCCGAAAAATGAACTAGTCGGAGACCGTCTGATCGTTCCCGCACCTACAACCGTACAAGAAGCGAAAAAACGGGCAGAACAAGCACAGGCCGGAGAGATCGAATGCTACGATTGGTGGTTATGCACAAAACCTCTTCATGATAGATAAAGAGCAGCCTTGAGTAAGGCTGCTCTCTTTATGTCCACATATTCACTATGCAGTTTTAATTTTAACGATAAAATAATAATACTTATACATCACAACAAGGATTAAGATCACTCTTGCGACCATGCTGTCTGTAAGGATAAAAGTAATCAAGATCATCGAGTCTGAAAACAGGCTAATCATGATCTTTTTCTTTTTTGTCAGTGAGCGATTTCTTACAAAATCATCTAGATGTTTTTTATAAATGTCGGTTCCTTTAAACCACATTTCAAACTTTTTTGAACCTTTTACGAAAAAATAAGACGCGAGTAATAAGAGTGGTGTTGTAGGAAGCAACGGCAACACAATTCCAATCACACCTAAACCAAGGAAAAAGAACCCCAATGCTACAAATATGATGTTTTTTATTTTCATTGGAATTCTCACTTCCTTTTTCTTATAAAGTTCCTGTTACGTTTTTATATAACAAACGCCGTTCTTTCCTTAGTGGAGCTCCTTTAAAGAATGCTACTTCTTCTTCTGTCTCAGGAATGACACTTGGTACCGGAAACGGCTTACCGTTTTGATCGATGGCGACCATCGTTAAGATCGATGTGGTATTCAGCGTTCTATTTCCCGTCTCTAGATTTTGACACTCTACTTTTACGTAAACTTCCATCGACGTTCTTCCAGTTGAGATCACTACACCTTCTAATATGAGGATGTCTCCCACTTTAGCTGACGATAAGAAGTTTACATTATCAATGGATGCGGTGACAACCACTTTCTTGCTGTGCTTCATGGCGGCAATCGCTGCGATCTCATCAATGTACGATAAAACGGTACCGCCAAATATTGTTCCCATGTGATTCGTATCAGGGGGCAATACCAACTTTGTTTGAATCGTTCTTGAGACGTTTGCTGATAACTGCTGTTCCATACCATTCCCTCTTTCTGAAGCTTGCAAGCTCCTCTTTTTTTTGAGGGAGTTAGTGAACAAAGAAAAAAACCCATCACAAAAGACGGGTACGTAAGAATACATAACAGAATCATCTATTAAATATCCCTCGTCCTATCTTCCCAACTCCCGAAGAAGATCAACGCTATAAAGATGGCAGGTCTCCTGACTCGTGCATCAGCCTACTCTAAGCCCTTCCCGCCAGATAGACAGTGGTTTTGCTTATTTCGTCAGCACTTACAGTTGCGGGTACAGTTCTGGTCTTACACCAGATTCCCTATTAAGTCTGTAACAGACACCATAATTATCGGATCTTATGAAATTATGAATCTATCTTATTGTACCACTAACAATTTTTACTTTTTACAAAACCTTTTATTCTTCTTCATATGAGGTTTAAAATCACCTGCTATGCTTATCTCAAAAGACTGGGGAGGTTTTCAAATGATACGTCCAACAGCATTAATCCTTACAGCTAACTATGGCAGCGGTCACGTTCAAGTCGCTAATGTTCTCGCTGAAGAACTAAAAAATAAAGGATATCAACCTGTTATCTCTGATTTATTTGGTGAGGCTCACCCTATCATGTCTCAAGTCACACAATCTATATTTATCAAGAGTTTTTCACACGGCTCTTCTTTTTATAAATGGTTCTATTATGGAACAAATAAATTAAATGCAAATACGATTACACAATTTTCTCGGTATTTAGGAAGAAAAAGATTCTTAGAATTGATCAATGAACACCAACCCCATTTTGTGATAACAACCTTTCCCCTTCATGCTGCTCCATTTCTTATAAAAAAATCACGGTTCAATATTCCCATCTATACCGTGATCACAGATTATTTCGCTCATCCTTTTTGGATCAATCCATCGATTGATCGGTATTTTGTTGCCTCCGACTCAGTTAAATACGGATTGATCAAACACGGTGTAGATAAAAATAAAATTACAGCTAGTGGCATCCCGATCCGTGCAGACTTTTACCGTCCGATTAATAGAGAAGAAGTGTTTACTGAATACGGAGTTACGCCAAGTAGTCGTGTAGTTACGATTTTAGCTGGTGCTCAAGGTGTGCTGAAAAACGTTAAGGTGCTCGCACAGCGTTTGCTGAAAGATCCATCATTGCGGGTGATTGTCGTTTGTGGCAAGAACAAAACGTTGTACCAAAAGTTAAAACCGCTTGCTGAACAATATTCAGACTCATTCCGATTATTTGGTTACGTAGAGAAGCTTCATGAGATTTTAAAGATCTCACATTGCTTAGTAACAAAGCCAGGAGGAATCTCTATTACTGAGGCTGCCGCAGTAAGAGTCCCCCTCCTCCTTTATAAGCCAGTTCCTGGTCAAGAAGGAGAAAATGCTAAGTATTTTGAAGAAAAAGGCGCTGCTTTTGTCGTTCATACTGTAGACGAAATCGTAAGTAATGTTCAGAAGTTATTTGATAACGAAGCTTTGCTGAGTAGCATGCAGAGAAATTTAGAGCTTATTCACCATTCTCACTCTTCCTCATTAATTGCTGACTATGTTATGGAAGAAGTACAAGAGCTGTATCAAGTTACACGTTAGGTTTTTAATGGATACAACATCTCACAGCGGTTAATTAGATAAAGGTTTCGTGAAAGAAGTTAGTTAATAAACATTACTTATACCTGGCGGGGTATAACGATTACTATTTCGAGAATTTTTTGAAATAATCCTAGAAATATCGGATTTATTCCGTTGAATTTTTCCGATTTTTAGGCGATTCTCGCCCATAAATCGGGTAGTCGACATACCTCGACAAGTACAAATTAGCCCAATACCCTCCACCCCAATCTCGCAAAGCAAAGTTAACATATTCAAGGGTTCATGCCTTGATACACACTCCAAACAAATAAACGGGCAAAATCGCTATTATCAGCGATTCTGCCCGTTCTATAAAACTTCAATCTTCCTTAGCACCATCTTCCGCAATCGCGCGCAGGTCAGCATAGAAAAAATCATCATTGCATAATGGAGAGTGTTCCTTTTTATCATAGCTCTCAACGATTTCCTTTAGTTCACCAGTATCACCTTTTGCATTAATGATCTCTACTAACTCATTCATTCCGTCTGATGTTTCTTCGTCGATTCGTTCTTCATTCTTATCCTTCATAACTTTCCCTCCTATACGTTGTTAGCTTCCCCACTCAGGAAAATTTTACACAAAAACAAAAAAGCCCCTAACATACGCCAGGGACTTCAATGGTTATTACTATCTTAAAAATAAATTAGCTTACGGAAATGGTATCCGTCTCTTTGTTGCTGTTATTGGTTCCTCTGTTCTTCACGATCTCCGCATAACGGTAGGCGCTATCTTTCCAGATTCGCTCTTGAGAATCAAAGTCTACATAGATGATTCCAAATCGTTTGTCATAACCGAAGCTCCACTCAAAGTTATCCATTAGAGACCACAGATAGTAGCCTTCAATATTCATACCTTCATCATTTAAATCAGAAACCGCTTGAAGATGCTTTTCGATATAATCAACACGGCCATGATCGTGGACTCGTCCGTTCTCTAGCACGTCATCAAAGGCTGCACCATTCTCTGTAATATAGATAGGAAGATCTGTATACTCTTTTCTCAGCCTTCTAATGAGATCCTTAAACTCTTCTGGCGCGATATCCCATCCCATGCCGGTTTTCTCATAATCAGAATGAGCCCCTCTATGTAAGAAGTCATTCGCAGCAGAGAATTCAACAATGCCTCGGCTATAATAGTTGATGCCAAAGAAATCACAAGACGTTGAGATAATCTCCATATCTCCTTGCTCGATAAAGTCATACGAATGAACATATTTAGAGAACAGATTCATCATATCAACAGGGTACTGTCCTTTAAAGACAGGATCTAAGAACCAGCGATTAGAATAACCGTCAGCATTATTTGCTGCAAGCTGATCGTTCACAGAATCTGTTTTTGCATACATCGGCGATAGGTTTAACGTGATACCGATCGGCGTTTTAGATTGAAGTTCGTTCTTTAAATATTGTACAGCTTTTCCGTGAGAAAGAAGCATGTGGTGTACGGCTTTAACGGCTTCGTCCATGTTCGTATGTCCTGGCGCATGGAAACCTTGATGGTAGCCTAAGAAACCGGCACACCACGGCTCGTTATGTGTAATCCAAGAATCCACTTCTGCATCAAGCTCTTGAAAGCAAACTTTTGCCAACTCCATAAACCAATCAACCGATTCACGGTTTACCCATCCGCCTTCCTCATGAGCCCATAGTGGAAGATCCCAGTGATAAAGCGTGATAGCAGGTTTGATTCCTTCTTCACGTAAACGTTGCGTCAATTTTTTGTAGAAGTCCATTCCTTCTCCATTCAAAACGCCCTTCTTAGGAAAAATACGTGGCCAGGAAACCGAAAAGCGATACGTTTCTACGCCAAGCTTCTTAATCTGCTGAATATCTTCTTCAAAACGGTGATAATGATCACACGCTACGCTTCCATTATGCTGTTGATATACTTTTCCAGGCGTATCACAGAACGTATCCCAAATTGAAAGTGTTCTGCCGCCTTCAAGTCGAGCTCCCTCAATTTGATAAGAAGATGTTGCTGTACCAAACACGAATGACTTATTAAAATGCATAACTGTTTCTCTCCTCTATTCTTTGATAGAACCTGCTGAAATGCTGTTGACGATATATTTTGATAAAAATAGAAAAGCTACCATGATCGGTACTACTGATATCGCAATCCCTAAATACATGGAACCCAGGTTTTGAGCCACTTGCGAGCCTTTTAAGAAGCCCATCAATACTGGAAGAGTGAACTTTTCAGGTGAGAATAAAACGACTAACGGCATGATGTAGTTGTTCCATGATCCGATAAACGTAAAGATAGACATCGTTGCGATCGCAGGCATCATGATTGGAATTGCGATCGTATGAAAGATTTTAAATTCACTTGCACCATCAATTCGTGCTGCCTCAATTAAACTCGGGTGCAACGTTGTTAAGATGTATTGGCGCAAAAAGAACACCACGAAAGGACTTGCTGCAGCTGGGATGATTAACGGAATATACGTATCCAATATTCCTAAGTTTTTACAAAGTTCATAAAAGCCGATTAACCCTAACTGACCAGGGACCATCATCATCACTAGCATGAAAACGAACATCGCATTCTTACCTTTGAACACGTAGAACGCAAATCCATAAGCTGTTAACGCTGAAAAGTACCCCGACAATAACGTCACGAGAACTGAGATGAATAAGCTGTTCTTAAAGCCCGCCCAAATATTGATGTAGCTCATCATCGTTTGGTAGTTTTCAACTAACGCACTCCCAGGAATTAGAGTAAAGCCTGAGAGGATTGCTTCATTTGAACGTGTAGCGTTTACAAGCATCATTAAGAACGGAATGAAGCATACGATGGCCATAGCGATCAATAAAGCATAGATCAAAAGTTTTGGTATGCTGATTTTTCGCTTCGGTTTTGTTTCTATAACACTTTTCTTTTGAACAGAATTTGAAAGGCTATTATCTACGGCTGTTTTTCCTATCATGCTTTACACCTGCCTTGGTTGTTTACGTTCTTTCCCATACATCCCCTTGAAAATAAAAGCAGAGAAGATGAGCGTTATAACAAATAATCCGTATGCTACTGCAGCAGCGTACCCGTAATTGTTATACTTGAAGGCTTGATTGTATAAATAGAGCACCATCGTATTCAATGAGCCATCTGGTGATCCTATTCCATCTGTTAAAAGCATCGGTAGATCAAACAATTGAAGACCTCCAATGAGCGAGGTAATCATGATATAAAGCAGGATAGGCTTTAAGAGCGGAATCGTAATCTTTGAAAACGTCTGCCAGCGATTTGCACCATCGATTAATGCTGCTTCGTAGTAGTCCTTCGATATGCCAGATACACCTGCCATTACGACGATAAAGGAGTGACCAAACCACATCCAAGTTAAGATCAGTGACACAGATAGCTGTGCACTCGTTGGTTCGTTCAGCCAGTTAATTGGATCTGAGATAATTCCTAGCTTCATTAACATCATGTTTAACGATCCGTGCTGCCAATCTAGTAAAATACCGAATAATAGAGCAACGGAACTGATCGTAATTAGATTCGGAAGGTAAAAGATTGATCGGAAAAATGCGATTCCTTTTAACTTGATTCTCATATCTGAAAAAATCATAGCCAAGATGAGAGCAAGTCCCATTTGAAGCGCAAAGTTCACACCCCATATTTTCCATGTGTTAAAAAAGGCTTCAACAAAATAGGTGTCTGTGAGGAGTCGTTTATAGTTTGCTAGCCCTACTAACTGAGCTTCACCACTCCCTGTATAATTGGTAAAGCTATAATAAAAGGTTAGGGCGACGGGATATATACTGAACACTAAGAAGACGAGCCAAAACGGAGCAATAAAAAAATAGCCATAACGGTTTAAATTTTTCATCTCTCCTCCCCCTTTCAATAGATAGGCCAGTGGCGAGGAAATGTTTCCCGCCACCGTCCATAAAACTTATTTTTTCGGTACTTTTATGTCTGGATAAGCATTTTGTGCTTTTTGATAGAATTCTTTAATTGCTTCTTTTTTAGATTTCTTCCCTGTCACATATTGCTGAACGGCATTTCCGTAGAGCGTATCTAGCTGTTGATCGTACTTCGTCACAATTCCTGGTGTGATCTTAGTAGATTGATCTAGGAAGAATTGATAGTTGTTCTGTCCACCTAAAAACTTATCGCTAAAGTCGTCTTTAATCGTCTCTGTTACAGGTAGATAAGAAAGGACATCACCTGTTTCTTTACTCCAAGATGTTAAGAACTCATCGTCCTGCGTCATCATTTTCACAAATTTATAAGCAAGTTCTTTGTTATCCGATTTGTTGTAAACCCCAAGCCATGTTCCACCCCAGAAATAAGGGCTCGGACCGCTTGTTACTGCCCAGTCTCCAACAGATTCCTTAACGTTCGTTTTCAGAACGCTATGTAATCCCCATGTAGGAAGAACATAGGAAAACACTTGCGTTTCTTTTTCCTTGCCACCCTCTTTTACCTTGATCGGCTTATCCATGCCTTCGAACCAAGATGGTGACCATTCAGGTGCTAAAGCTGTGTATTGATTATCACGAAGCTTTTTTGAGTAGTCCATGTAATCCATTTTTTCATCTGTAAGCTGAAGCTCATTCTTATCGTTTACCCAAGGCTGTGGGTTGTCTCCTTGTGTGAACCAGCGGATCGCTCCTTCATCTGGAAACATGCTATAGCCTTTTGACTTCATCTTATCTGCTACTTCAAACACCTTATCCATCGAGCTCATCATCTCTCCAACTTGAGTTGGATCGTCTGTTCCTAATACTTCCTTAGCGATGCTTCGCTTATAATAGATGCCTCCAGGCGTTGTTTGCCATGAGAGGGCACGTACATTACCATCTTTATCTTTACCAAGGTCAAATACATAAGGTACATACTTATCAGAAAGTTTATCAGCGTTATAAGGCTTCTCAGATAAGTTCTCCCAATAACCTGCATCTACCCATTGCTTTAAGAAGGCGATCTCACCCGTGAATACGTCAGGTGCTCCAACGCCACTTTCAAGTACGGGCTTTAATTTTGTCGGATAGTCAGCGATCGGAACAATCGTTAACTCCACTTTTACACCGTTCTTTTCCTCAAATGTTTTGATCGGTTTTTTTAATTCATCCGTAAACGACCAGATTCTTAAATCAACATCTTTTTTTCCATTACCTGATGTCTTTGAATCACTTGAACAACCTGCAAATAATCCCACCAACAATATAGCTGCCAAAAAGATACTTAATTTCCTTTTCATGTACAAACCCCTTCCTTCTTTAAAATTTATAGAGCGAAAGCGGTTTCGTTTTGTTTCAAAATAAATATTCGAAACCGCTTTCGAATTATCCTAAAAAAATTTTTTATTTTTTGGGTGCGCATGATTCTCGAATGATTAGTTCGACTGGAATACGCTTGGATGTAATCAGTTTTTTCTTTTGAATTATCTGTTTCATCAACAACTTTGCTGCTTGATACCCAATCATATCTGTATCTTGTTTAATCGTCGTTAACTTCGGTGTAATGTATGCTGCCATTTCAATATCATCATAACCGATGATTGAAATATCTTCGGGTACAGATAGACCCTTCTCTTTTATGGCCTCAATTGCACCGATGGCCATATGATCTCCTGCAACAAATACTGCCGTAGGTACATCATCCAGCATCAAAAGTTTTTCCATAGCCGCTTTGCCTTCACCGATTGAGAACAATCCACCATTGATAAGATAGCCATCATGAATCGGCAGGTTCAACTCATTCATCGCTTTTTTAAATCCTTTAATTCTTTCTGCACCTGCATCAGTTAAAGCATCGCCAGCGATATGAGCGATCTTTGTATGACCAAGTGAATGCAAGTAATTAACTGCCAGCTTTCCACCTTCAATATTATCCGAAAAGACAAGACTGCAGTTCTGTTTGTTCATATCTATAACCACGATAGGAATCGTGCTGTTTATCATCTCTTGTACTTGCGGATCTTGTGGATCAGAACAGATTACTACAATGCCATCAACGGCACGGTAAGAAAAGTGTTCCAAATAACTGATATCCCGATTACGCAGATTCCTTGAAGCGAAAATAAGATCATATCCCTCTCGTTCTGCATTCTTTCTGAAGCTTTCTATTATGGCACTAAAGAAAGGATGTTTCATTCCGACTTCATTTGACTCAGAAAACATCACACCAATCGTCCAAGACTTTTTAGTTGAAAGCGATTGAGCATGTGCATTAGGCAGATATCCCATTTCTTCAACTGCTTGTAGAATTTTCTGCTTCGTTTTTTCACTCACATCAGAATAATTATTGAGTGCTTTTGAGACGGTAGTCGTTGAAAAACCCGTCTTTTTTGCAATATCATAGATTGTAGCCATTGTTATCTCCTCTTTACCGAAAGCGCTTTCGTTAATGAAAATTATAACTGACAAGAAAATAAGTTTCAATATAATTTTCTAATTTTTTTGAACAAAAAAAGACAGGGGAAATAATATCCAACCTATCTTGCATGGGTTTATTTAATCTCTCGCTAAAAACAAAGCGGAAATTTTAACTGCTTTCTCGTACTGTTTCGTATCGGCATAATAGTGATATAGCTGCTTTCCAAACTTATCGATCCTGCTGAATTGATTATGAGCTTGAAAAAATGGCAGAGCTACCTTTTCTAAGTAACTGAAATAAGCATCCAATTCACCCTTTAAGATATGCAGGTGAAGTTGAAACAAGTGCAGATATAAATGGTGCTTTAACATTTTGGCGGCTGTTAATCCTTCTTCTGCGCTTTTTAAGTTCTGCTTTTGAGACTGAAGTTTTCCATCGATACTATTGTCCAAAAAATTATACAATCGGTTTAAATAAATCGCTGTTTTTTTATCAGCCATCTTTAATGCTTTCTGATAATAGATGTGGGCATTCTCATAATCTTTTCTTTTGAAAAATTCAAGTCCTAAATTATGTAGAAGCATTCCGATAATACCAATTTCGTTTAACGTTTCACTATCCTGAATCAACTGAAGGTAACGGTCAACTTTTTGTTCAAATTCAACTTGTGTTGCACATTCTATTTGAAGCAGCATGACTGATTCTGCTTGGATAGCTCTTGAGAAGTTGTTATTTCTCTTAAAATAGTGCATAGCTTTTTTAGCATTGATATAAGCCATCGTTTTGGATTCAACCCACTGATAAGCCATCGCTAAATGATAACAGTATTCTTCATTTCCATAGGAAATCTTATCAATCGTACTCAAGAGCTCAATCGCCTTCTTCCGATTCTCAACATGAAAATTGTTATACTTCTGCAAATAATAGATTCCCTTTACATGCTTATACATGTTGTCCTCATAAGGAGTCAGGTGATCAGTTTTTATACGTTTTAATATTTCTGCTGCTTTTTTCGAGTCATTTTTCAAAAGGTAATATCGAGCAAGCACCATCTGATACAGTGTTGCATGTTTTGAGGATTGAACAATCGGAAATTGATCTAATTCACTTTTTGTCTTCTCTACTTCTTTCATTCTTTGCATGATAATAGAGTTGTGCCATTGATGGAGTTTCTTCTCCATATCCTGAAAGAACTGTATTTCCCTTTGTATATCGATATCAAGCCGTTTTGAGAATAACGCGATTATCTCCGTTGAATACTTCGTTTGCCCTCGCTCGATTTTACTAACATGTGTTGTCGTACAAATATCTTTGCCCAGTTGTTCTTGAGAAAGTCCTCTTCTTTTACGATAAAATTTTATAATTTCTCCCTCAATCATATGTGTCTCTCCTCATGAACAAATGTTTAATGATAAAAGTTTCTTTCTAAATCGTTTTTTTTCCTTCTATAGTCATGTTTTTAAGTATTAATACCTACTATTTTTCCATAAAAAATCCACGAAAGAAAAATCTCTCGTGGATCATACTGACTTATTGAGCCGGTACACCAATCGCATCGTATGCTGCCATTACAGCTTTTGTTTCGGCAGATGGAGCTCCATTACGGTCTGGATAAAGATCTCGAGCGGACTGAACCGCTGCAGCACGCATCTCTTGGAATCCTGATGACGGTACAAGATAGTTCGTTAAAGCACGGTAAAAGATTTTCTCTGTTTTCGAACGTGTGATACCCGTGACTTTAACACCATGGTGCTCTCCTCCTTCAGAAATGAGATAAGCTGCTTTATTGTTGATGGAGCTGTTTATATGAACCCCACCCTTATCCAGCTCACCTAAGTAACGGTCTTCATAATGATCAGGGTATGCATTATCCTTTAACCCGTAAGCTGCAGAAAGCTTCTTGGACTTTGGATTGCTCATAGAACGAAGTCCGCCATCACCTGGTACGTTTGGTGTAAAAATATCTTCACCCATCTCCCATTCAGATGGACTTGTCAACCCGTGTGAATGCATTTCAGACAATGCACCAAAGATATCAGCTAGTGATTCATTAATTGCACCAGATTCTCCTTGATAGGTTAAGTTTGCAGTTTTTGAGATTACACCATGTGTCATTTCATGGCCCGCAACGTCCATCGCACCTGCTAATGAACTGAACAGAATACCATCACCATCTCCGTAGAGCATCTGTTTTCCGTTCCATGCGGCATTGTTCCATTTAGATCCAATGTGAACCGTGCTTATGATCGGCATCCCTTTTCCATCCAGACTATTTCGTTTATGAATATTTTGGTAATACGTATTCACTTTAATGGAATTTGTATGAGCTGAAACAGCTGCTGGATCCGCAAAGAACGACGTGCCTGTCTCTACTTCAAATCCTGAGAATCCAAAAAGTCCAGATAGTAGGATGAAAGGTGTTTCACCCATGCGGTTTGCTTTATACGTATGAACCGGTACGATGTTTGGATTTGTCGTTGTTCCTCCTTCAATTGCCGCACCATGCAGATAGCTTTTTCCAGAGACACTATCTTTTACAGCGATAAAGTTTTGAACTTTACCAAATACATCTAGCCCTCTTCCTGTTATTGGTGTGACCGCTGGCGCATCCGCTTCATGGACTGCATTAAATTGATCCACGATCTCGCCAGATGTTGCATCAATAAAATAATGATAAAACCCAGGTGCAGGAACCGATGTCGAAACTTTTACTAAGTACGTTAAGTAATTTCTTCCTTCATGAGGGTAGATTGTTAATTCTGTCTCTACTCCGTCAAAATGCTTAACTTCTCCAATCTCAGCAACTACGTCCTCTTTAGCTGTTCTCTCTGCATTTTCCTTCGTGATAGACGGATCTGTAGGAATGATGGATCGACTTAGTTTTTGAGTCACCTTTCCAAATGACGCATACACATTGTTGTTTGCGTCTAACGATACGGTTTGTCCACTGCCGTAGATTGGAATTCCGTTATATTGCTCAACAGTACGCACGTGGTATGTATTTGTGCTACTATCCGCAAACTCTTTTATGATCTTAAACTGTTCTCCTATTGTAGATGTTGATTTCGCTCCAACCTCAGAAACGACCTGTGATTGCAGATACGCTTTAACGATTTCAGTTTTACTCAATCCCTCAGGAGCTTGGAATAAAACAGTTGAAGAATTCGCGTGTGCATTGTATCCAGGTAAAGAAAATCCTCCAAGTGTAACCGACAATGCTAGAACTGCTGGGATTACCACTTTTTTGTTCAATCGGTTTTGTCTTTTCTTTTTCAACCCATTCACCTCTTCATCAAATTGTGATTCCGGAATAATTCCAATTATTAAGAACATTTCAAAAGTGGTCAATTGGGTTATTTTATACTCAGTTTCTCAAGTGTTAATGGCCTTCGAGGACTTTGTTCGACAAAAAATGTCCATATTTCATGAATAATTAACCCAATAACAATCCCTTACCAATTCTGTAATAATAGGGTCAAATCACTAGACGAGGAGGGCTGATATGAAAGGCAAGCTTCATAAAGGGACTGTTCTATTGGGGTTATGTTCTCTTTCTTTTTATTGTGGTGCTCAAATTACTGGTCAAACCGAAGCGGCCTTTTCAAGCCAAGCTCAAATAAAACCAGTTGAACTGTCTGCAGCAGTTGTTTTTCCAGACACAGTGGAGAATCTTAACCGCAGAGCTCAACAAATTTATACGGACATGCAATCTCTCTACAATAACCTTCCGAACGCTGCTGAAGATGAAAGTTTACAAGAGCAAAAAGAAGCGTTAGAGGAGATTACAGTAATAGAACAAACACTTCACTCACTTTACCGTGATTTTAAAGATATACATAATGAGCTCTCAAACTATGAAAATCAGGTGAAGAAATTAGATTCAAATACATATGAATTCGTCTATGAAGGCTGTAATGAAGCAAACGAATTAAGTAAAAAAATAAAAAAGACAGTGAACCTTCAATCTATTACACAATTACGTCATTCAATTGAAGGTCGCATCAACAAGTTGGAAGATGCAGAGAAGAATGTTGCTGATCCTGTTGAACCAACAGAGGTGGAAAGTGCTGCTGATCATACAGAACGAGAAGTACCGAAACAAGATCCTAAACAAAACGAAGGAGAAACAAAACATGATGAAAAGACTGTTGAAAATTACCACTAAACTAGCAAGCTCCTCTTTTATCATATTGCTCTGTTTGCTTGCTTTTATCATCCTATCGTCACGTGTCTCAGGAGCAGAACCTTCCTTTTTTGGCTATCAAATTAAAGCGGTTTTGTCCGGGTCAATGGAACCTAGCTTTCAAACAGGATCTATCATCTCTATCAAACAGGCAGACGATACCACTACCTTTAAAAAAGGCGATATTATTACTTTTCAAATGGAAGATAAGCTGATTACTCATAGAATTATCGATGTTGAAAATAAAAGTGGACAAGTTTCTTATAACACCAAAGGGGATAACAATGACGGACCTGATATGTGGTCAGTTCCTTCAAATGACGTGATTGGTAGCTACACGGGATTTACGATTCCATATGTCGGATATGCATTAAATGTGACTCAATCTAAGGAAGCATCTGCGCTTTTGTTATTTATTCCAGGGTTCTTATTATTTAGTTCGGCTGTCTTTTCTATAGTAAAAGCGGCTAGAAAACTAAGTGTTGAAAAAGCATAAAACATGGTTAGCTCTCTATGTATATAACCATACATACGAGTTTAATAAATCTAGATTACATATCTATGGAGGTTGAGAAGAATGGGGTTTACGAAGACAATTAGCAAAGGCGTCATGACAGCTGCACTAGGTTTATCTTTAATGGGAGGGGGAACGTTCGCATACTTTAGTGACACGTTCGAAACGAAGAACACCTTCGCTGCAGGTACGTTAGATCTTTCCATCAATCCAAACGCTGTGGTTAACATCAATAACATTAAGCCTGGCGATGAAGTATATCGCGAATTTACGTTTGAGAACAAGGGCTCTCTAGACATTTATCAAGTATTGCTAGATACAAAATATACAGTTGAAGATGCAAAATCTGATAATACAGATGATCTTGGAAACCACATTAAAGTTACCATCATGTACAACACGAGCAGCGCAACTGTACCTGTCGTTGAGACAACGTTGGCACAACTGAAAGAAAAACAACCCGACCTTACAGCAATTGACGAGTTTGTTGGCACCACACAGCGTCCTGATGGAATTCCTCCAGGTGAGAAAGAAAAAATGTTCGTGTTGTTCCAGTTCGTAGATAATGGCGAAGATCAAAACCAGTTCCAAGGAGACAAGCTTCAAGTGGATTGGACGTTCAACGCGAAACAAGCTCCAGGTGCTTATAACGACGATACGGATCCAGAGAATAACTAAATATAGAACAAGCTAGAACTGCTAGAATTAGCAGTTCTTTGCTTTTCTATCCTAAGTTACAACGTTATTATTTATACTAAAGTTCTTGTCTTCAACTTCTTATTCAGCAGTGTGAACGTCTTTTTCAAAGCACTATTAGGTACTGCTAGATAATTGTCACCTAGGCTTACCTCAAAGAAACAACGATTCTCACCATTCTCGCGAAGATGTCCTGTTAATCCAACTCCACTCTCAGCATAAGTGTCTGCCAAAATGCGTTCCATTTCATGCTTTGGTGCTTGGACATGGACATGAAACATGTTTGAAACAGGCGTTATCGGAAGTGTGCGTATACCTTCACACGCGTTATAGAGTGCTGCTAATTCCTTTGCACCCTCATAGTATTCTTCCATTTTTTCAACTCGTTGATCGAAATAGAAATCCGCGCTTAAGATATATGGATAAAGACTGATCAAGTCACCACCATGACGTCTTTTCCACACCTTTGATTTCTCAGTAAAGTCTTTTGGCCCTGCTAAGATTGCACCTGCGACTCCGCCAATCCCCTTATAAAAAGAAACATAAACACTATCAAAAAGTGCACAAACTTCAGCTGCAGTTTTATTATAAAATGGGAGAATTTCAAACAGTCTTGCTCCATCCAGATGAAGTTTAATTCCTTTTTCTCTGCAGTAATCAGAAGTAGCTTGTAAATCTTCAAAACTCGGCAGCTGGCCACCGATCTCTCGCTGAGGAAGTTCCAATAATAAACAAGAAACGTCTTCCTTCATGTTGACTACGTCATCCCGTTTAATAATTTTATTAGGGTCACTAAGCAGCACAGGTTCAATGTGGTGAAGTTCTTTCAAACCATCTTCTTCGTGAATTTCCAAGTGGCATAGCGGATGATACGCCACTTTTTGGATACCCTTTTCATCACACCAAATCCGCATGGCGATTTGTTGAGCCATTGTCCCACTAGGGAAAAATATAGCTGATTCTTTCCCTAAATAAGCAGCCATCTTTTCTTGAAAGCTATCAATGATGTGACCGCTGCCATACATATCACTTTCTTCCAGCCCTGATTGGTTTGAGAAAGAATCTAACAACACAGAGACATCTCTTTTTCCGTGTCCGGTTACTTGGTATTTTGCATTTTTATAGGCATCTAGTAGAATGTTTTTGTTGTACAACATAACAAGCTCCCCTCTATTCGTTTATCCAGCTAATTTCACCATTTATCTCTATATCCTTAGGTACTTTTAAAAGGATAAAATCACGGCCGATTACAGAGCTGCGATTTTCTTGAGTAAAATGTCCACCCTTAGAGAACTGACTGTATGCAAAGCCTGGCGAAAACCTTGAGAAGCTTACTGTCACTAAAGCTGGATTATTTACGGTTAGCTTTTGTCCGTTCAATAGAAGCTCTGGCGAATGCAATTTGTCTGTGAAATCTACGCCATCAATATAAGATTTCCCTACATGATACGTAGCCTCAATCTCACCATCTTTTTCGCTTTTCCGCTCAGCAAAAACACTCATGTTGCCTGTTTCTCCCTCTGTTAAAATAATGTCTAACGACTTTTCATTAAAGGGAAAAGACCACTTTTTCTTTTCAGAAAATGATTTATCTAGATCGACTAGATTTCCCGAATACAAATTGTCTATCGCTTTAGTCTGTGCGTCTTCTATTTTAGTCATTTCTGCAGCCGTAGCTACTTTTTGATCATTTTTGTAGTTTGGAAGGACGCTTAATGAAATCACTGTAGCAATCGCTAGAATAATTGTATATCCACCCAGGATCCAGCGAATATTTCTTGTTCCGAAGCTTACTTTAGTGTTGGATCTCATAATTGCAATTCCAAATGCGACGATAATAAACACAATTAAAATTGGCAAGAAAGACATAATTATCATTTCCTTACCTCCATTCTGTTAGAAATCCCTAAGCTAGTCAGCAGTAAAATTGACGAGACGATAGCTATTTTACAAATGAACAGAATAAATGATGTTTCTTGTCCAAAGAACATGGTTACATTTACAAAAACTTTAGCATCGCCGCCGATTCCATCCAAGATTAAGCCGCCAAACAAAATGGTCGGAATAATTAAGAGAAAGCCTTTATGCAGCTGAACTAAAATTCCAAAAAGATATCCTGCGCTAGCAAACAGAAAAATATATAGAATTGAAGTAATCATTCCCATGACGAATTCAGTAACCGATAATGAATCAACGATAATTGAGTAATTATCTTTGAAGTAAAACGCTAAGATCTGAAATAGATGTGTAGAAAGATAAACCGTTATGCCTGCAAAAATACTAGCGGATAAGAGAAATAGAATGTTAGAAACTTGGCTGATGGTACGGTTCGTGACAAAAGAAAAATCATCATACCGATACGCTCTCGTTGTTATGATGATGGCTGTTATGAACGCCCAAATCATCATAAAAACGAGAATGATATCACTTGTGTAATAGTAAAAATCATATTGTATTGAATTTGAGGAGCCACCACTCATGCCCGTTCCATTAAAAGAAAAAAGAATCGCCAGCAGCTGGATCACGATTAACGATGTAAACACACCGAAGTATGATTTCAGTTTATAGCGGTATTGTTTCTTCACGATGTCCCAAGCCTTAACCTCTGCTAAATACATGATCGATCCCACCTTTTGTTTTACTTGTTAGATAACTGCAAATATCTTCTGCAGAAACTGACGTGACTTCTAACCCTAACTGTCTAGCATCCTCTAACTCTTTTATGGAACGATTGTTTCTTATGACCGCGTATGACATATTTGCGCCGATCTCTTGCATGGTAATGAGTTCCATCTTCTCTGTCCATGACGCCACGTTAACCGTCTTTCCTCTCACGCCAATTGCGTACTCCTTTAACTGATCGATGGGTAAGTGAAGACACTTTTCACCAGACTTAATGAGCAGAACTTCTTCTAACAGATCTTCTACTTCATCTAACAGATGGCTAGAGAGAATAATGGTTCTTGGATAGGCGATGTATTCTTTTAATAATGCTCGGTAGAAGTCCTTACGAGTTGCAGAATCCATTCCGCTTGTTGGCTCATCCATGATTGTCAGTGGGCAGCGTGCAGCTAAACCAACGATTATATTAAACGTGCTTTTCATCCCCTTTGAGAGATTTCCATGATATTGTTTAGGGTTAAAAGAAAAATAATCAAATAATTTTAAAGCTAAGTCGTGGTTCCAATTTGGGTAAAAACTTCCCGCTGTTTCGAGCAGTTCTTTTAATGTTAACCCTTGTGAGAAACTCATCTCGTTATCGATGAAGATTGTATTTGCCGAAACCTTTAAATTATTGAACGGATTTTCAGAGAAAACCTGTATGTCACCCGCAGAATGATGAAGGTAACCTGCAATTATTTTTAATAATGTTGTTTTACCTGCTCCGTTCCTTCCGATCAAACCGGTAATCTTGTTCTCGGCTATTGTGCAGTTCATATTTTGAAGTGCTTTGGATCGACCATATTGTTTAGTCAGGTCATGACAAACGACAACATTCATGATTGCTCCTCCTTTATTCTTTGGTGCATATCCCTGATCATCAATACTAGTTCTTCTTCTTCGACTTGTAGCTGTACAGCTTCTTGCGCTAACTCGGTAACAAGTGAATGCAGCTTAGAACTTTTTCTTTTACCGAGGATAATTTTTCTTGCATCCGCTGCAACAAACATCCCTAATCCCCTTTTCTTATAAAGAACGTTATCGTCTGCTAGCAAATTTATGCCTTTACCAGCGGTAGCTGGATTTACATTAAACATCTCAGCTAGTTGATATTGCGAATATATTTTTTCATCTGCTGAAATCGATTCGTTCAAGATCTCGTTCTCGAGCCATTCTGAGATTTGAACATAAATCGGTTTCATACTATCAGCATTTAGCAGCAAATGTACCTCACCTCCAACTTACCACTATAGTGCATTACATATGTAATGTACTATATATTTCCAATATATGCAATATGTTGTTTAGGATGACATAAAAAAACAATCTCCTGTATATGGAGACTGTCAGAGGGTCAGATTATTTAGTTCTTCTCGTTATAATTTCTTCACTCATCATAGAGTATAAATTTTCTACACCATCATGAGTAGCATCAAAACTAAACGCGTCTTCTTCTTTAATACCGAGATTTTGCGCTTCAGCTATAACGTCAATATTTGCACCCATAAAAATAAATTCCCAATTATATTTCTTTTGCTGATGTTCAATAAGCTTCTTTACTTTTTCGTGTGTAAATTCAGAGCTCGCGTTTTCCATTCCATCTGTCGTAATAACAAAGATCACTTTACCTGGCCTATCGTTTTGTTCAGTGCGTGATAGCCTGTAGCCAACATCCAAAATGGTTTTGCCTACAGCATCCAAAAGCGCTGTAGTTCCACGTACATAATAATCCTCGCTCGTTAACTGGACTTGTTCTGCTGGTACACCGTTCCATAGAATTTCATACTGATCATCAAATAAAACGGTCGTAAGAAGTGTTTTTCCCTTCCGTTCAACTTGCCTCGCAACAAATGAGTTAAATCCTCCAATCGTGTCCTTCTCCAGCCCTGACATCGAACCGCTTCGATCAAGCAAAGATACGATTTCTGTTACATTTTTGTTCACCCTTAACCATCTCCCAACATTTGTCATGCTATAATTATAGCTAGAATGATTCAGCAAATGGTCGCCTGTGAAGCGACATTTTAGGAGGTGGTCGGATATGCTTGATCAAAAGCTTTTGTTAGAATTAGAAAGCTACCTGAATGATTATTTCATAATGGAATTAGAAGTTTGTCATTCTCCCAAAATGATGGAGGAATGTTTAGAAGAAAACAGTCTCCGCTTTGAGTTAGATGCGTTTATTCATCAAAACAAAAAGCCAACTTTACAGGAAAAACTTTTTCAACTGATTGATGAAAAAGGTGTGACCGACGCAGATGTTTATAAGAAAGCCGGTTTAGATCGAAAGCACTTTTCTAAGATTCGCTCTAAATCAGATTACCGACCAAAGAAAAATACGATTCTTGCGCTGGCTCTTGGTTTGGAATTGGACGAAGATGACACAGAAGAGCTTCTGGAAAGTGCAGGATACTCACTATCTTTCAGCGATACAAACGACTTAATCTTTAAGTTTTTTATTAATAAAAAAATCTATGATATAGATGCTGTCAATGAGTACCTGGTGTATTTCAGCTTAAAGCCAATTGGGAGTACCATATAAAAAGACAACTCACTTAAGTGGAAGTTGTCTTTTTTCATAGCCATTATTCAATTGCACCAGATACATCATAGTTAGATATATCTAGTTCTGTAGATTTTCCTAATGCAAGCTTCGCAAGTTCAGCACCTAAGTAAGGTCCACTTGTAAGCCCTGATGCACCAAGGCCGTTCGCGACCAAGATGTTATTAAAATTAGGAAGCGGTCCGATTACTGGTAAAAAACCTGGCGTGAACGGTCGGAAACCTACTCTTGTTTCAAGAAGTGATCCTTCTGACAGGCCAGGTGCGACAGCTAAAGCTTTTGAGAGTATGTCATGAATACCGCCTGCCGTTACCCGGTTATCAAAACCTGCCTCATCTTCGTGTGTAGCTCCTACGACTACACGATCATCAAAAGTGAGAATGTACTGATTTGTAGGCGGCATCACCACTGGCCAATCAGCTGTTTCTGTTTTTGGCAACTCCAAGTGGATAATCTGCGCTTTTTGTGGAGTTACTTTAAAGTTGATCCCGAGTGGCTTTAAAATCTCATTCGACCATGCTCCTGCTGTTATGATGATTTGATCAGCAAGGATTGTTTGGCCGTTAACAGAAACACCAGAAACCTTGTTTCCTTCATGAAAAAGGGCGGCATTACCTTGAAAAATCTGCACTCCATTTTTCTTAGCTCCATTCAACAGAGCGTCACGCATCGCTCTTCCGTTTACACGAGCACCACCACTTACAAAGACCGAACCGAATTCGACTGATAAGGGTGGAAAGCGTTTCTTCGTTTCTTCAGGAGAAAGAATTGTGATCTCCCCGATTTCCGGTGCTTCTTTTCTACGTTTCAAAGCACGTTCTGCCATTTTTTCAAGTTTATCAGGATCTGCATGTAAGCTCAGTGTACCTACACGTTTGTAACCCGTATCGGTTTCACCGTCTTCTTCAAGCATCTTTATGAGTTCAGGATAATACCGCGCTCCGCCTTTTGCTAACTGATACCAGGCTTTGTTACGGCGCTGAGATAGCCACGGACACACGATGCCTGCTGCTGCATCCGTCGCTTGTCCCTTATCTTTTCTATCGATTAATAGAACCTCTACATCAGATTTACTAAGATGATAAGCGGTAGACGCTCCTAAAATTCCAGCTCCGATAACAATTATTTTTTTCATATTTCAACATCCCTACTATCCCGTATATATATGTATCTAACTATAGTATTTTCTTAAACAAAACTCAAAAAACCCTGACTTTTCATCAGGGTTTCATAAGATATGGACTACTTTATATTTTCAGTTCCCAACGTTCTTTCTCCGTTTTCTTTAACTGTTCTTCTACTTCTTGTGGATGAACAGTTCGGAAATGGTGTTCTTCGGCCGGGATGATTTCAATCATTTTCTCAATCATGTCCTCTGGATCATATTGATTCTTCAGCTGCTCTTCTTGCTTCTTCATATCTTCTTTTCTTGTAAAATTCTTTTCAGGATCATACCATTTGTATTTTTCTTCTGCACTTCGATCATTGAAGCCTGTCGCATAAGCACCTGGATTGATCGTTGCCACTTTGACACCGAACTCTTGGAGTTCAGCCTGCATCGTTTGAGCAATTCCTTCAATCGCATGCTTTGTTGCCGTATATGGTCCAACATATGGTGTTGCTGATATACCTGCCATAGAACTCAAAAAGATAATTTTCCCGCTTCGTTTTTCGACGAATTTTTTCGCTGCAAGCTGAACGGATTCTAGCGTAGCAAATACGTTCACCTCAAATAAAGCACGAACACGGTCCATCGGAACTTCAGCTAATGGACCTCCCTCATTAATCGCTGCATTGGCTACAAATATATCAAAGTCATACTTTTCTATCTGTTCTAGATCTCGTTCATTTGTAATATCAAGTTTGAACACCTCTATTTCAAGACCTAGATCCTTTGATTCTTCTAAAAGTGCTGTTTTTTGTGAAGTGGTTTCAGTTGTAGCAATAATTGCATGTCCTTTTTTAGCGAGTCCGATAGCCGTACCTTTTCCTAATCCGCTTCCTGCACCTGTTATAAAAATCGTTTTGCTCATTAAATCTGCCTCCTAGTTGAATGTCTACTCTTATGTCTTCCCACACCTGTTGAAAGTAAACTTTGTTGTGTTCACAAACAAAAAAAGCAGGATCAGCTCCTGCTTTTTCTTATCTTTTATTAAACCCCTGGGAACCATCCTGGTGCGTTCAAGACTGCGTTCCACAACGGATCTGGTACTACAAGTTCATCTTGCTTTGATTTATCAAGTTTCGTTACGATTTCAGACTCTTTGCCTTGTTTAATCTTCTGTACCCAGTCTGGATCAATAATCAGTTCACGCCCTAAAGCAATGAATGGCACTCCTGATTCCAATGCTTTTATCGCATCATCTGCCGTATAGATAGAGCCTACTCCCATAACGGGTACACGGTCGCCCACTCTTTCGTTAATAATCTCAATGCGTGAACGTGTATCTTCAACGCCTCGTCTAGGTTCAGACCAGAAATCCATTACTGAAACATGAAGATAATCTAATTTCTTAGCACTAAGTGCATCAACAAGCGCTAACGTATCAGACATCGTAATTCCTGGTGTTTCAGGTTCTTCTGGTGAGAAGCGGTAGCCTACGATGAATGAGTCATCTGCATATTCAGCTACTGCTTTTTTCACTGAGTCTAAAACCGCTAAAGGAAACGCCATACGTTTTTCTAATGAGCCTCCCCATTGATCTTCACGGCGATTTGCGTGTGGAGAAAAGAACTGCTGAATCAGATAGCCGTTTGCTCCGTGAATCTCAACACCGTCATAACCTGCTTCAATCGCACGTCTTGTTGTTTCACCAAAATCACGAATGATAGAAGATACTTCTTCTGAAGTTAGTTCGCGGGGCACGGGTTTTCCTTCTGCAGAAGGAATATTGCTCGCACTCACAACATCTCCGTTTGGAACAAGCTCAGGCGGCACTTCGCGACCACCATGGAAGATTTGTAGAATTGCTTTTGATCCTTTTGCTTTTATGGCAGACGCTAAGCGGCGAAGACTTGGAATCATGTCATCATTATCTCCAGCGAATTCTCCAGGGAATCCCTTACCGTTAGCCGTCACGTTCGTACAAGCCGTGATAACCATTCCAACACCTTCAGAACGGCGCTCGTAGTAACGAATTTCTTCATCTGTCACAGTACCATCTTCGTTTGATGAAAAATTTGTCATCGGTGCCATGACAACACGGTTCTTAAGTTCAACGCCGTTTTTAAAACGATAAGATTCAAACAATGGTGCATACTTTTTATTCATGTTAGTCTTTCCACCTCTTTATTTTTATTGGGCTGTTTTTTCAAATAGTTTATGCTTTTATCATTATTTCTTAAAACTTCTATGAAAGTTGATTGTAGTGCAAGATGCGAGACTCCTGGGGGATTAGTGGGACAGGTGAGACTCTTAACAGCGCAGAGCGCTAAGAGGCTCACCGCACGCCCCCCGGAAAGCGAGCATTCTGGAACGGAAATCAACTACATACATTACTATCTATGAAATAGCCCTAATTATAACTTTCTTTTTTAAAGTAACTATTATAATAATACCCTCAGTTTCCAAATGCAAAAAATACGCTTGTGGTTTTAAGAATAATTTAAAAAGGGAACAGTATACTTCTAAGAAATATAGACAACTACTTGCACGATTTCCACTACAACACAGGAGGTAAGTCATGAAAAAATCCAGTATAGTCGTCTTTGTCATTATCTTTGCCCTGTTCTATGTTTCCAGTTTTCTATTTCCGGTCGATCGCGAGTGGTATGATGCATTAAATAAACCCTCATGGACTCCATCAGGACAAACAATCGGCATTATATGGGCTGTTTTGTTCTTTTTAATCGCACTATCAGCTACACTTATCTACAATCAATATGGCTTTAAACCAATTGGCTATTGGGTTCTATTTGCCATCAACTATGTTTTCAACCAAGCTTTCGGTTATTTTCAGTTTACACAAAAAGATTTATTCGCAGCGAGCATCGATGCACTATTGATTGCGGTGACCACTTTACTTTTAGTCATCTATGCATATCGTTTAAGAAAAGTTTCAGGATGGCTCCTTATCCCTTATCTTCTCTGGAGTTCATTTGCTACCTACTTATCATGGACGATCTACAGCATGAACGCTTAAACAAAAGTGTAAACAAAAAAGAGCTAACCTTTTTCAGAAGGCTAGCTCTCTTTTATTATGTTCCAGAAATCGCCACGTATTGATTCTGAAGAACAAATCGATTGTTCTTCCATCCTAGCGTGTTCACCACATACCCTAGAGCGTCTGCATTATATAACCCTGCGATCTTTTGATAAGCAGAAAGTTCGTAAACGCCATTATAATCAAAATCGATGGGATATAGACCGCTTAATGGATTCACAAAGCCGGTAATTGGTTTCTTCAGTTTTCCGTTCACATCATATATTTCATTTAAATACGCTTTATCTCGCTTTGATATATCAATGATATACGTCTGCCTATTACGCTTACTTACAACTCGAACTTTGTAGTTATTCTCATAGATCACATCATATTCATAAGCAGCATTGTAAGCATTGAAATTAAACATTTCCTGCGGTGTGTTCCCTAAAAACGAGTACACATAATGATACATGAATCCCCCGCTGCCGCCAGAATTGATGCTGACCAACACATCTGAAACACCGTTACCTGTAAAATCTCCTAAAAACAAAGTGGGATTGTATCCGGCATTGTCAGAAAGAGGTACTCTTGTCTGAGCCCCTGTTCTTCCATTCTTCACATAAAGCGTAATGTTTTCAATAAATGGGCTGTCCTGACTCTTTGTACCTGTTAGATATACATCATCTGGTACACGATCTCCAGTCACATCTCCCTTAGCGAACGCAACAACACTCGGAGTTACTCGATGATTGTAAGGGTTATACATAACATGCTCCTTGTTAGATAGAGTTTACTACCATGTTATGGGCACCTGACGAGAATGACACAATACTTTATTCAACAAAAAAAGCCCCGGGACCTATGGAGATCATTCCACTACTTCACGGAGACTGGTTTATTGCTGATATTGATAAACATCACTTCTAGAATGAAATCCGTCTTTAATAATCGTTTCGTCAATATTCTCTTTATCCACCGCGATTGGAGACAACAAAACAGACGGAACCTCAATTTTACCATTGTTTATCTTTCGTTCTGTTTTTATCGTTTCACCTTTTGCCATCTTCACTGCCAATTCTGCCGCTTTTTCTGATAAAGCCTGAATCGGTTTATACACCGTCATCACTTGCGTTCCTCGTACAATCCGCTGCACCCCAGCAAGCTCCGCATCTTGTCCTGAGACCGGAATTTTCCCAGCGAGACCTTGTGCTTCAAGCGCTTGTATGACACCACCCGCAGTGGCATCGTTTGCTGCAATTACAGCATTGATCTCATTTTTGTTAGCTTTTAGTGCAGACTCCATATTCTTAAAGGCATTAGCAGGCGTCCAGTCTTTAGACCATTGATCGTAAACAACCGTGATAACTCCTTTATCAATTAAAGGCTGCAGAACTCGAAATACGCCTTTTTTGAACAGATGAGCATTGTTATCCGTTTCAGCTCCTCCTATATATACGTACTTTCCATTCGGAACAAGCTTAGTTATCGCTCGGGCTTGTAGCTCGCCTACCTTTTCGTTATCAAATGATACATACATATCAAGGTCAGCATTCTTGACTAGGCGGTCGTATGCCATCACCTTTATCCCTGCTGAGTGTGCTTTCTTGACGATCGTCGCCATAGCTTCAGCGTTATGAGGAACAACAACAAGAAGGTCGACCTCATTATGGATAAGCGTTTCAGCTTGTGCAATCTGCAAAGAATCATCACCGTTAGCAGCGAGAATCTCTACCTCTGCTCCTAGATTCTCTACTGCTTTTTTGAAGAGCTCTTTATCTTTTAGCCACCGTTCTTCCAACAAAGTATCCATGGAAAAACCAATCTTAATCTTTTCCTCGTTTACTGACGCGCTGTCTAGCTTTTCACTTTTAGAAGGAATCGCTTTTCCTAGTGTCTCATTACTCGGACTGTTTTTTTCACACCCTGATGTGACACATATCAAACTTATGATTAACAAAATGAGGCTTACACGATTTATGATTCTTCTCATGAACGATGCTCCTTTACGTGCCTTCATCCTTTTTTTCCAAGAACAGTCCTACGGTATTCTGTAGGTGAAAGCGTAACCATTTTCTTGAACACCTTGCTAAAATAATTGGGTTCGTGATAGCCAACCTCATACGTAATTTCTTTTAAGCTTTTTTCTGGATCTGCCATCAGTTTCTTCGCCTTTTCAATTCGACATTCTGTCAGAAAATCAATATAGTTGATCCCTAGCTTTTCTTTGAACATCTTACTGATATAGATCGGGCTCAAACCTACTTTTCTTCCTAACGTCTCAAGGGAGATGTCTTCATGCGAGTGTTGTACGATATATTGTTTGATCTGATGAATCGTATCGGCTTCAAGCTGTTCATAATGTTCTTCGTATGAAGTCTGCATCTGTTTTAATAGATGTTCTGATTCAGAACGAAGCTGACGGTAATCTTGAGATTGATAGGAAAAGAAAGGCGTTTCAGTCTCCACTCCCATTTCGCTCATCACTCTTGCCGCGACCCAGAGCAATTCGAGAACACGTTGCTGCGTCTGGAGTAAATCTGCCCCTTCATTCTCACATCGTTGAATCAAATCCATTACACTCTTTTGAACTTCATCCCACTTTCCTAACCTGATTTCATCTAAAAACTGTTTTTCACGCTGTTTGGATTGAGGTTTGTTCTCTGTACTCCCAAGCACTGGAACATCATGATAAAACCGATATTTCACAGGCAAGGAGGGATCCATCGTGGCAATAAGAGATTCTTGATAGGACTGCCGAACTTGATCTAAAGAATGACACACATTCCCGATTCCTATAAACCATCCATCGTCAGAACTGACTTTTTTCAAAGAGAGAATATCTTTTGCAAGGGAAATTGCTTGGGAACGGAACGAACATCCTGGTTTACGAAAAACGATTATAGGGAGCTGACGGCCATACCTTGCACCAACCCATCCACTCGCTGACTTTCTGACTTTATCTTTGATCAATGAATAAAGTTTTTCTCCGCTTTGTGGAAGTAGAATACTCATCACAAATGATTCATGAGTTGAAGAAATGTCGAGCATATCAACAAGCATATCCAAATGGACATCATGTACATGATCGAACAACAGCTGAGTAACGACGTCTGTTTCAACAAGCGGTAGCGTTCTTTCTAAAACTTTAAGAGATCTACGCTCTTCTGTTATTTCCTTCAGAACTTTCCCGACCGTCTCTTCAATCTCACTCACTCTGCTTGGCTTCAATAAATAATCCTTCACCCCTAGTTTGATCGCCTGACGAGCATAATCAAACATATCAAAAGCCGTAATCATCACAAACTTAATGAGAGGATTTCTGGATGTAATCTCCTGAATCGCTTGTAGTCCGTTCATTCCAGGCATCTGAATGTCCATCATCACTAAGTCAGGCTTTAATTCGGCAGCTACTTGCACAGCGATCTTTCCATTCTTTGCTTGATGAATCTGAATATCCGGAAATGCCTTCTGCAGAATAACTTGCAGCCCTTCTCGTTCAATCTGCTCGTCATCAACGATCAAGAGTTTGAGCATGCTGTTCAATCCCCCTCGTCTTAGGAATTCTTATTAACACCTTCGTTCCTTCACCCAGTTCACTCTGAATATCCATCAAGTTTTCCATACCATAAAAAAGTCGGAGTCGCTTCAGAACATTCGTAAATCCTATGCCTGTAGAAGTACTGTTTGTCTCAACCAGTTCTCCATCTAAAATCTGTCTTCTAATATTCTCAGAAATGCCAGGGCCATCGTCCTCCACTTCAATCATTACCATGTCATCGTCATCCTTAATTCGCAGCCAGATCTGCCCGCCATCTTCTCTTGGCTCAACCGCATAGATCACCGCGTTTTCAATAATCGGTTGCAGAGTCAGACCAGGTATTTGAACATCTAAACAGGACTGATCAATCTCAAGGTGTAAGGTTAGCCGATCAGTAAACCTTGCTTTTTGAATGTTCATGTATTGCTGAATCACCATCACTTCATCTTGAAGCGTAACGGATTTGTCTAACCACTTTAAGTTGTATCTTAAAAGACCAGCCACACTTACAAGTAAATCACTCGTTTCTTCTGACCCTTCCAAATAAGCCTTTTTCGAGAGCGTATTCAGCGTGTTAAATAAGAAATGTGGATTGATCTGACTTTGCAAATTCTTAAGTTGACTCTCTTGCAACAGAAGCTTGCTTTGCTGCAATTCGTGTTCAAGCTGCGCCTTCTGCTGGATTTCCTGAAACAGATTATTGATGTTAATGCGCATGCGGTTAAAGGTTTGAGCGAGAAATGAGATTTCATCATTGGATTCAACTTTAATCTCTTTATCAAACTTTCCTGCAGACAGCTCGTTCGCCGCAAGTGTCAACTGTTGCACAGGTCTTGTAATACTTAAACTAAACCAATAAGTAATCACTAGTAACATAAGTGTAATCAGAAGCATCAGCCAGATTCCTAGTTTCTTGAATTCAGTAGATTGATCAATAATCCCTCTATAAAAAACGTCGTAAGTCTTCAGCTCTGTATCAATCAACGTAAGTGTCATTTCTGAAATGTATTTTGAAAGACGCGTCGCTTCTGTGAACTCTTTGTTTGAGGTCTCAGTGTCAGATTCCGCATAAAACATGAGTGAACGGTCTGTAGTTTCAATCAAACTGTCAATAAGATTCATATAATTCATGAGTGCAAATTCGTTTTCTGAGTTTCTTAGTTTCGCAATTTCCTCTTTTGCCACGTTAAGTTTATCTTTGCTTTTATCAAGGTTATCCAAATGGTTCTCGGTTGGTTCAAGCAAGTAGTTATTAAGATCTGTCACCACTTGTTGACTCGTGCTCGTCACTTCATTCATGCTTAAATATCGTTGTAAGATGTCATTGTATTGATTTTGGGTTTTTTGATTATAGTATGTAAGCGTTATCCAAATAATGGCCATGATGATCAGAACGACTGAAGCGAGCATCCATATTTTTTTCTGTATTCTGTTCATCTCTCGTCCATCGCCTTTATCATTCGAATTTCACTTAAATAACCATCCGCATTAAGAGGAACGGTTTCGTTATTAAGCCATTGCATCATAACATCTACACTTTTTCTTCCCATCATCGCAGGTGATTGCTCAATCACACCATCCAACTTTTTTTGGTTAAGCAATGTCATCGATTCTGAGCCATCATCAAAAGAATAAATAAAATAGGGCTCTACCTGCCCGCGTCTACCAATCTCCTGAATCATAGCTCCTGCAATATTAGCGTTCACTGCAATAAACCCATTCGCCTCGGGATACTGATTTAAAAGGTCTCTTGTTTTAGCGATAACTTCCTCTCTCGCTTCAGGTGTTTCTGCATAAATCGTTTTTACGTTCGGAAAGCTTTGAAACACCTCTTTAATGCCTGAAAGCCGTTGTTCTTGATAATACTCTTTTTGACTATCACCTAATAAAATAACTTGCCCTTCTTGTCCCATGTCTGACAGCATGAGTTTGGCAATCATTATTCCAGCTAAGTGCTGATTCGAACCAACATATGTTTTTCGGAGGCTCTCTGCTTTAGGCACGTCATTTCCAACCGTAATAATAGGAATGCCATAAAAAGCCGCTTTCACTTTCGTCAATTCTTTAAAACGATCAGTATCGAGACCTTGTACAATAATGCCGTCCACTTTTGATTGAATAGCAATCTCGAGCTTCTTCAAAAAATCATCCTGGTTCTTGCCGTAACTTCCCCATACCTCAAGACTTGCACCGCTTTTTTGAGCTTGTTGTTCCGCACCTTTTCCAACCTTATCCCAAAAAGGTGTATCTAATTCTTGCGTGATAAGAACAATACGAAAACGATTTTCTTTCTGAGAAGCTTCAGCAGGCAGTTTCCAATCAGATCGAAACGCTTTTTGAGCTGTAATAAACGTTAAATAACTTAGGAAGATACATATAAAAATCAGAATGATTAATCCAGCTTTGCGCAAGTGAAGTATCCCCTTTTTTCCGAAAATTTACTAATCTTATTTTATCATAAGAAACTTGATCCAGACGCTCAGCTCTTTACCAATTATAGGTATACGTTGGGTGTTTAAGAGTTAAAAAAGTGAAGGCATCTTTAGCTTGATGTCTCCACTTTTATTGTTTTTTCTTTAGAAGATTGTGAATTGGCTTTTGACTTCCGTTAACATCAAGGAGTTTGGCTATCCTCTCTTTTTACGTGTCATCACATCAAAGAGTACAGCTGCGACTAACACGCCACCTCTAATCATGTACTGCATGGAAACCCCAACGCCAAGAAGGTTCATCCCGCTTGATAAAGAAGCCATAACAATGGCACCGATGATGGCGCCCGTTACTTTTCCAACTCCCCCAGCTGAGGACACACCGCCCACATAGGCTGCAGCGATGGCATCAAGCTCAAAAAGTGTTCCCGCTGTTGTCGTAGCCGATTGAAGACGTGAAGTAAAAAGAATTCCTGATAGAGCAGCAAGCATTCCCATAGAACCAAACACCATGTACGTAATCTTATTTACATTGATTCCACTTAAGTGTGCAGCTTCTGGGTTACTTCCGACCGCGTAAATGTGACGGCCAAGCACCGTTTTCGTCGTTAAGAAATGATACGCTACAACGACAAGAAGCATGATCACAACCGTCCAAGAAAAGCCGTTATAACCTGCTAGAATCCAAGTTACATAGGCAATGATCGCTGAAACAAAAACAAGTTTTATTGTGAAGATCCCTTTTGATACAACATCGAACTGATACTTAATCTTGTTGCGGCGCGTAGAGATCTCGCTATAAATGTAAAATAAGATGGATAGTAAACCTAGGATTAGAGATAAAAGATGCAAACCATTTACGATCATAAGAGAAGGAATAAATCCGTTGCCGATCGCGTTGAACGCATCGTCTTTGATAATAATTGTTCCTGTTTTCTCCGTTACTTGCAATAGCGCACCACGGAAGATCAACATCCCTGCAAGCGTAGCTACGAACGAAGGGATGGCGTATTTGGCGATTAACAAACCGTTAAATAAGCCAATAACGATTCCAAGCACAAGGATCACCGGAATCGTCACATAAACAGGCAAGCCCATCTTTGTTAAAAGTATGGCCGCGATTGCACCAAGAAATCCTGCGGCAAACCCGACAGATAGATCAATATGACGAATAACGATGACGAGTGTCATTCCGACTGCCAGTACAGCGATATAACCCGTAGAATCTAATAGATTACTAATATTTCGAGATGACATGAACAGCCCATCCGTCATGATGGAGAAGGTAAGCATAATCACAAACAGAGCGATATACATCCCATAATCACGGATATTCTCTTTCACTAACGTTCTTGCTTCATTGATAAATTCCATTGTGTTAACCCCCTATTGCGTTGCAAGCTGCATGATGTTTTCTTGATTGGCTTCTTCAATCGGCAGCTCACCCTTCATTCTTCCTTCGGCCATAACATAGATACGATCACTCATTCCAAGTACTTCACCAAGTTCAGAGGAAATCATGATGATACTCATGCCTTCGCTGATTAATTGGTTCATAATCGTATAGATCTCAAACTTAGCACCTACATCGATACCTCGTGTTGGTTCATCCAGAATTAATAGCTTCGGACCAACGAACAGCCACTTTCCGAGCGATACCTTCTGCTGGTTTCCTCCACTCAAGTTACCGACCGTTTGCTCTAGTGAGGAAGCTTTAATATACATCGAGCGTTTATATTCCGTTGCTCTTTTTACCTCTTCATTCTCGTTGATGACTCCCTTATCAGCGACAGCGTTAAGATTGGCAGCCGTTATGTTGTTCTTAATATCTTGAATGAGGAACAGTCCGTCACCTTTTCGGTCTTCTGTTACGTAAGCGATGCCTGACTTAATCGCATCACTCGTATGTTTGAACGTCTTTTCCACTCCTAAGACTTTAAGCTGACCTTCTAATTTGTAATTTTTCGGATTACCAAACACACTCAGTGCAAGCTCGGTCCGTCCAGATCCCATTAGTCCAGCGATCCCGACGATCTCTCCTTTTTTTACATGAAAATCGATATCCTTCAAAACATGTCTAGCAAGCTCAGTACTATACGCATACCAATCATTAAGCTCAAGTATCGTTTCACCGATTTTCTTATCGGGTCTCTTTGGATAAATATCATCAATATCGCGGCCGACCATATTCTTGATGATCATGTTCTCTGAAATTTCTCCGTTGTAACCATCGAGCGTACAGATTGTTTTGCCATCACGCAGCACCGTCGCTTGGTCGGCAATAGAGATGACTTCTTTTAGCTTGTGTGAAATCATGATACTTGTGATGCCCTGTTTCTTTAACTCACCTAGAAGTTTTAACAAATTCTCACTGTCATCCTCATTTAGCGCGGCAGTCGGTTCATCTAAAATAAGCAACTTAACGTCCTTACTTAACGCTTTAGCGATTTCCACCAACTGCTGCTTTCCTACACTCAAGTCCTTTACGAGTGTTTCTGGATTCACGTCAAGCCCCACCCGCTTCAGCATTTTCTTTGCTTCGGCAATCGTCTGATTCCAGTCCACCAAGTTTCCACGTTTGACCTCGTTACCAACAAAAATGTTTTCATAAACCGTGAGATCCGGAAATAAAGCTAGCTCCTGATAGATGATAACGATACCGGTTTGAACACTGTCACTAATCTTATTGAACTGCTGAACACTTCCTTCAAACACGATGTCTCCTTCATACGTTCCATAAGGATAAACACCACTGAGTACTTTCATAAGCGTCGATTTTCCTGCTCCGTTTTCTCCGATCAAGCAGTGTATCTCGCCTTTTCTTACTTTAAAATTTACATTGCTGAGCGCTTTCACTCCGGTAAACGATTTGGAGATCTCGTTCATCTCCAAAATATATCCGCTCATCATGATCCCTCCATTAGCCACCCACTGACTTCATTGTGAAAAATAGTGATAGACGTAGAATCTATCACTATTTTCGTCCTGCTATTTTCTTATTCAAGCCCTGTAAAATCGTCGGCTTTATAATAATCAGAATCGATAAGTTCTTTCTTCACGTTGTCTTTGTTCACAACGATTACATTCGTTTGTTTTGCTTTTACTTCAACGTTTCCATTGTCATAAGAACCCGTTGTTTCTGGCTTCTTCTCATCAAGGATCTCAACTGCCATTCCCATTGCATCCTTAACAAGTGTACGAACATCCTTAAAGACAGTCATCGATTGCTTGCCATCAATGACATATTGAATAGAAGCTTTTTCTGCATCCTGACCTGTTACGAGGTAGCTAGAAACCGCGCTGTCTGATCCAAAAACGTCTGCGATCGAACGAGCTGTTCCATCGTTTGGAGCGAGAATCGCAACATCACCTTTTAAGTCTGCTTTAGCAGCCGTCAAATGTGTTTGCGCTTTGTTCTTCGCTTCGTTTGCATCCCAGTTCGTTGTTACTTGGCCGATGATCTTGCTCAGCTCATCGCGAGAAAGTTCTGCTTTATCTTTTAAAGCTTCAGCTTCACTAGAGTTAGCGATCTTAAATGTACCATCAGCAATCTTAGGTTGAAGCACTTTCCAAGCTCCTTCAAAGAATAAGAAAGCATTATTATCAGAAGCCGCTCCAGCATATAGGTAAAGCGGTGTGTTAGATCCTTTTGCGTTGTCGATCAAGTATTGACCTTGTGCAGCACCTACTGCTAAGCTGTCAAACGTTACATAATAATCAACCGCGTCAGTATTTGTGATCAAACGGTCATACGCGATAACCGTAATGTCATCCTTTTTCGCTGCTTCAACTGCCGCAGCTGCTGCATCTCCATCTTGCGGACAGATAATAAGTACGTCGATTCCTTTGTTGATTAATGTTTCAACGTTTTCTTTTTCCTTTGCAGAAGATCCTTGGCTGAACAGAATCTCTGTCGTGTAATCCGTTCCTTTTAAAGCGTCCTTAAATCTTTGCTCGTCCTGCACCCATCTTGGCTCATCTTTTGTAGGTAAGACGATCCCCACGCTTACCTCGCTATTGCTGTCACTGCAACCAGCTGCAACAAGCATAAGCATGACAACAGCAAGCATCAGTGATAGTAATTTACTTTTCTTCATCATTAGTTCCCCCTTTAAAAGTACTTACAAGCTAATTATAGCTACGAAAAAAGAGGGTTTGAAAGCGCTATCATTAGCACTTTATTAACATCGTCTGTACTTTTTTAACTAAGGGGTATAATTTTTAGCAACAAAGAAGACAACGCCAATAAATCAGCGTTGTCTTCTTCACTATTATTTATTTCGCATTCTCATCCGGCTGATGAATGCCGAAAATATTGCCTTCTGTATCGATGTAGTATCCTTGCCAAGCCATTCCTGGGAGCGCGTACTTCGGCATCGCTACTTTTCCGCCTTGCTCCAAAATCTTTGCTTCTGTTTCATCATAGCTTTCAACACCCATCGTACAAGCATATCCGTTTAATGTTTGATTCGGTTCAGGCGTAGGGCTTTGACGTTGCATGAGTGCCCCGTTGATTCCCATTTCTTTTTCGTCTCCAGTCACTGCACCGTAATAAGGCATTCCGGCGTATTCACTCCAATCTTGGAACGACCAGCCGAACACCTCACCATAAAACTTCATCGCTCGTTCCATATCATCCACATGAATCTCAAAATGCACTAATCTGCCCATGAGTAACCTCCAAATTTTTTAAAATAAAACCACTTATGTCATTCCATGCACTTCGTCAAAATTCCTTTTAACAAAGAAAATAACGTTAACAAAAAAGGCACCTTCAACGTGTTAAACGTTTCAGGTGCCGTCTGTTAAGCAGCTTTTTGAATATTGATTTCTTTACCTTCTTTACGCCATTCTTTGTACTCAGCTGCAGCTGTAAACAGTACATCTGTTGAAGAATTCAATGCTGTTTCGAAAGAATCTTGTAAAACGCCTATGATAAAGCCAACTCCAACTACTTGCATCGCCACATCACCTGGAATTCCAAAAAGACTACACGCCAGAGGAATCAACAACAAGGATCCTCCTGCAACTCCTGAAGCACCACACGCACATACAGCGGATAGAACACTTAGTAGAATTGCTGTTCCAAGATCGACTTGGATGTTAAGCGTATGAACGGCAGCAAGTGTCAAAACAGAGATCGTAACCGCAGCCCCTGCCATATTGATCGTCGCACCTAATGGGATGGATACTGAATAATTATCCTTGTCCAAACCAAGCTTCTCACATAACTTCATGTTTACAGGAATGTTAGAAGCGGAGCTACGTGTGAAGAATGCTGTAATTCCACTTTCTTTCAAGCATTTGAAAACAAGTGGGTACGGATTTTGGCGGATTGCTGTAAACACAATAAGTGGATTCACAACCAACGCAACAAATACCATACAACCAATTAATAGTCCTAACAACTTACCATAACTTAATAATGAATCGATACCGTTCGACGTTATCGATTCAACGACTAGCCCCATGATTCCTAGCGGTGCAAATTTGATGACCCACGTCACTAGTTTAGCTACAGCATCTGAAACGTTTGAGATCATCGTTTTTGTTGTTTCCTGCGCACTTCTTAAAGCAAGACCTAAAAGTACTGCCCATGCCAAGATACCAATATAGTTCGCGTTAACTAAAGCGTTAAATGGATTATCAACAACGTTCATCAATAATGTTTTGAGTACTTCGACGACACCACCTGGAGGGGTAACATCTTCAGCTCCCTTACCAAGGGTCAGACCGACCGGGAAGATAAAGCTAGCAACAACCGCAATCAACCCTGCTAGAAAAGTTCCTAAAAGATATAGAGAAATAATAGCTTTCATGTTTGTCTGATGGCCCGCTTTATGCTGGGCGATCGCTGACATAACTAAGAATAATACTAAAACAGGTGCGATTGCTTTTAGTGCACCTACAAATAACGTTCCAAAAATAACAACAGGTTTTGCTGCTTGCGGAATCGCTAAAGCTAAGATAATACCTACAATTAATCCGATAAAGATCTGTTTAACAAGACTTAGCTGATTCCACTTTTTCATTATACGTCTCATAGATGTCATCACCAATCTAGTTAGAATTGTAAAGCTGTTAATCTGAATAAACCTGTAGTAAGATATGCTTTAACCGATAGGACTATTGAATCACGACAAGTTTCATCCACCTGAAAAAGACAATTGTCTTTCTATTAAGTAGTATTATAGTAAGTATTTCGGCTTAATACAATGTATTTATAAAAGTTGTAATCATTTGAATATTTAGATAACATTAGACGCGTTCTTTTACAGAAATAAAGCCTCAGGATTGAATTCCTAAGGCTTTTATTTCTATTCTTTTTATTAATGGACTATCAATGAATACCAACCGCATCAAAGCCTGCGTTAACTGCCGTTACTTCTTCACTTCCCGACCCATAAAGATCGGTTGTAGCTTGTACGATGGCTTGACGAGCTTCACTGAAATTAGAATTTGATGTTAAGTAGACCGAAAGAGCACGGTAATATATTTTACCTAATTTTTCTCTACCAAGCTCCTCACCAATCAGATAGGCAGCGTGATTCGTAATAGAAGAGTTAACATGCACCCCGCCATTATCTACATTCAGCGGCATGTTATAATATTCATCCATATGTGCTGGATAGACGCCACTGCCGTATGCTGCTCTTTGTGGGTTGCTGACCACAACACTGTTCGGGTCGCTTAAGCTACGCAATCTCGTTACACCATCTGCTTTTGCAGCCGGTGCCATAATGTCCTCACCCATCTCCCAATCACTATCATCAACAAGCGCACCAAAAACGTCAGCGAACGATTCATTAAGTGCTCCAGATTGATTACGGTAAGCTAGATTCGCGGTATGCGTAATCACACCATGTGTCATTTCGTGGGCCGCAACATCTAGACCTGCTGATAATGGAATGAAGAATTCACCGTCACCATCTCCATAGGCCATATAACGTCCATTCCAGAATGCATTATTGTAATCGACTCCCATGTGTACATAGGAATTGATCGCCATACCTTCTCCATCCAAAGAATTACGACCATGCTCATTCAAATAATACTCATAAACCTTTTCAGAATTATAGTGTGCATCAACAGCCGCCCGGTCATAGTCACTCGTAAAGGAAGCAGAATTTCCCGTATAAATCTTATCATTACTAGAGTCCCAATCACTTGTTGCATCATACGTAAAAATTCCTTCAAGACTCTCGTGTGAGTAATCCGCTAATGCAAATCTTGTTCCAGATTGCGGTTCTTTCACTCGTGTAATATGTAATTTTCTATGTTCACCATTAACCCCAAGGCCAGAGCCTGTTTGCGTTTTATGTTCATCAGCATGCATGAGCCCATTATATCGATCGATGACATTCCCTGTCTTAGCATCTACAAATACAAACCAGTTTCCAGGTTCTTCACCCATAAAGTTAACGTTTATTTTATAAGCGGTGTGATTCTTATTTTCAAACGGATAGATAACGAGCTCAGATGTTGGTTCATACGTTAGCTCTTGAGGGGCTTTAACCGATGATAAAGCAGCTTGTAGCGCATCTTGTTTACTGATGGCAGCTTTTGTGTCTACGAGTTGATCGACAATCGTTTGATTCGTTCTTCCATTCACAGAAACGATCTCATGATTTTTATTAAAATGAGCAACGACTTCAGAACCTTCTACAGGAACGCCGTTGACTGCTTGTGTAAACCGTACGTGAGTCATTCCAAGTTCATCTTTATTCACACTTTTTACTTTTAAATTTTTTTCAGGACTTTTAATACCTGTTTTATCTTGATTTTGCTTCATATATTCTATTGCATTAGAAGAACTGCTAGCAGGGAACTTTTTTGAAGAACGTTCTTTCACAAAAAAAGGTACACTGGCTTTATCGTTCCATTCTTTAGCCACTTGAACACGGCTGACCTCTCTTGAATCAATAGGTTGTGCAAGTACATTAACCGGAATGGAACTTAATAGCAATGCAGATGACAGAATAACAGGTCCTATAAGCTTTTTCTTCACGTAACTATACCTCCTATTAATTGGTTATTATCATTATATAGGAGAGGAAAAAATTCCGAATGAACACTAAGAATTATCTTAATTTTACAAAAATACAATAATAACTAAGGGCATGAGCGTTGTATAGGTGAAATCTACTATTTAAGACTAACGTGTTCAAAAATTCAAAGGAGAATCTCTCACTACTTTTCAGCCCCATAAAAAAAGAAAAAAGCAACGGCCTCACCTGCTTTCTTCTTCATTAAGAAATCTATAATTTAAATTTAGTTCCTATCCTATTCATTTCCTGAATGATATGACTTAAGAACTAACTTTACTTAAAAGTTTCCAATGTCCTTCAGAAATCACTTCAGCCTTTCCATCGATTACTTTAATGGCAGTGTCATCATCAATAGCGTATGCTTTCCCCTGGATTTCAGCAGCCCATTGTTCTGCAGCTGCCATGGTGTTTTCCGGTAGCATCTCGTGATCAACATGTGGAAAGATTGAAAAATCGACTAATCCAAGTGCTTGATCCCCACCGCTCGGTGGAGTCCAGCCAACGAACGCTTCTCCAATATGAGGCGCCATCACCATACTTCCTGCACTCATACCCACATAAACGGCACGAAGAGTCGGTAAGAGTTCGGCGAGCCCGGACTGCTGCATCCAATGGCAAAGGTAGAGAGCGTCTCCGCCCGAAACCAATAAGACGTCGGTCTCTTTTACGAGGGGTACCCAACGTTCTTTATCTAGGCTTGGTAGCGCTGTAAGCTCCAGCACACCAACAGATTTCCAACCTAGGTTAACCATAGGATTCTGTTCTTTTCCGCTGATAAATTCCCAAGCTTTCACACCTGGTCCTACCCAGGGATGTCCGTACATTGCGGTAGGTATACATAGGGCATTGCATTCAGCAATCTGCTTGTCCAACATATCAACGAGCGCCTCATGTATACTTTTGTTATTCACGCCACCCGATGTGAGCAGTAATTTCATAAAGGAACGCCTCCTCGAATCTTTTAGTATGATTTATAATTCTACAAGAACGATCACCTTCCTCTAGTTGAATGCCGGACTACAATCATATAAAGAACTAAAAAAAACAGTATGAAACACGTCTGGTCTCATACTATTTTTAAATGTTTTATATGCTATTACAATTCTAAGTTATCTAGCAACGCTCTCACTTCATCCGTTGATTTTGTATTCATCAACTGATTTCGCAATTCGGCCGCTCCAGGGAATCCTTTTACATAGATTTTGAAAAAGCGGTGAAGTCCTGTGATGGAGCGCGGCACTTCTTCTGCGTATTGATCTTGTAGGTCGAGCTGCAGTCGTAATAGATCCAGATATTCCTTGCTGCTGTGCTCTCTTGGCTCTTTTTCAAAAGCAAAAGGATTCTTAAAGATTCCACGCCCGATCATGACACCATCGATACCGTACTTTTCTGCAAGTTCCAGCCCGACTTGACGGTCCGGAATGTCTCCATTGATCGTTAACAGCGTATCTGGTGCGATTCTGTCACGAAGTTTTTTAATTTCAGGAATAAGCTCCCAATGGGCATCTACAAGACTCATTTCCTCTCTTGTGCGTAAATGAATAGAAAGGTTCGCAATATCCTGCTCTAAAATATGCGTAAGCCAAGCTTCCCATTCATCAATCTCTTTAAAACCAAGTCGTGTTTTCACGCTAACAGGCAGTCCGCCCGCTTTAGCCGCCTGAATCAAATCCGCCGCTACATCTGGGCGTAGAATAAGGCCGCTTCCTTTTCCTCTTTGTGCAACATTCGGTACAGGGCAGCCCATGTTAATGTCGATTCCTTTAAAGCCCATCTCTTTCATGCCAATACTCATTTGACGAAAATATTCAGGGTTATCTCCCCATATATGTGCCACCATCGGCTGTTCATCTTCTGTAAACGTCAAACGACCGCGAACACTTTTTAATCCTTCTGGATGACAATAGCTATCCGAGTTGGTAAACTCCGTAAAAAACACATCTGGTCGCCCAGCTTTACTTACGACATGACGAAAAACAACATCTGTTACATCCTCCATCGGAGCAAGTACAAAAAATGGACGCGGTAGATCACGCCAAAAATTATCTATCATTAATGCTCAAATCCTCTCACTATAGTGCAACTTAAAATCCCGGTTAAATAAATATTCTTTTACACTTATAACATGATTCTTAGCTCAATATCAATCACTGCACATGTATAATTTATGGAAAATCGTTAATGCGCGAAAAAAGCCTCATCCCAAGGAATAAGGCTACATGTATGACTCTAAATAATTTGGTCATTTAATTCTTTTATAAATAACCCATTCTCTTAAGTTCCTCGTATACGATCCAAGAAAACTTTTTTCTTCCCTCACTGTTTAAATGATCAGGATCAATGAAATATTCTTTGTTGTTTACGAATCTTTGATCACTCATATAATTTAATAATGGAACATTTAAATCAAGAGATTCTAAGTGCTGATATACAAGTCTATCCATTACGTTTTCATCAAAATATTCTAGGTAAGACTGATGAACTGGCTCCATGGTCAATACGACTTGGTAGCCTTTCTCTTTGCAAAAATCTACAATTTCTCTTAACTGCTTTACATTTGGTTCAATGTTATTGTTTTCTTCGGCTTCTCGGTACTGGTCTTCTATTTTCTCATACTTTCTTTCCGAATAATTTTTACCGTTATTTGACCAAGGTTGATGAGAATCCCATCGTAAGTCTTTTAGTTTACCCGTGATTGCAGAGCTAAGACTCGCCGTATTTGTCCCAGGTAAGTTTAAGTAAGTGTAATAATCAATTGAATTAAACGGTTCGATATCCCTTCGATCCAAAATCCTATAATAGTTCCCGATGTTCTTAGCCTCATAATTGACAAAAGTCATTTGAGAGATGGAAACGAGAACGACACCACCAGGTTTAAGATGCTCGCTATACTCTTTCAATAATTTATAGTCGTATTGAATGGTCTGAGAAGGAAGCGCTAAGTCCAGATGGGACAAACCAGTGGGCTTAAAATAATAACCATACATTGAATGAGATGCACCTAGATTGATGATATCAACAGGATGTGGTTCTTTCTTAAATGCCAGTATGTCATGGTCAATATTGTAATCATATGAATCCTTAACAAATTGATTAATAGGCATAAAAAGCAGGGTAACAACACCGATGATAATTGTTAACTTGATGAATAAACGTACCATAGCAAATCCTTTCAACACCGTGTTTCTTTTACCAAATATTCACCTAAACTACACATGGAAGTTGTATTTGTATCAAAATCCACCATAAACAAATCCATCACCAGTAACACCTAATATAAGAACTGAAAAAATAAGAAAAATATAAAATGCCAACCTTGTAAATGTGGAGCGCTTTGATAAAAATTCCCATGTCGAACCATTGTTTCTTTCTATATATTGAAACAGTTGTAAAATAATAAAGAAAAAAATGAAAAGTAGCAGATCAAATAACGGAAAAATTTCAAAAGCTTTAATCATTCCCACCGGGCTCCAAGAGCTGATGCTCAAGAAAAGTTTTGCATGATCAAATGCTTGTGCTACGGTATCCGATCGAAAAAAAACTCTGGAAAAGCAAACGAGCAGGAAGGTTATTGCAATTTTCAACCACCTATGGAGCACTGGGCTTCTATCCAATCGAATAAAGGAAGCCATACTTTCACGATAAGATTTCGTTGCATCTCCAAACACGCGATAAAACCCATGAATGAGACCCCATATAATAAACGTCCATGCGGCTCCGTGCCAAATGCCACTTACTAAAAAGGTAATCACGATCGCAAAATAAATTTGGCTTCTCTTCTTTTTCCCCTTACATAACGGGAAAAAAATGTAGTCCCTAAGCCATGTTGAGAGCGTAATATGCCATCTGCTCCAAAAATCTGCAATCGAAACGGCAAAGTGCGGCTGCTTAAAGTTTTCAGTTAAATTGATTCCCAGCATTCTTGCACTACCAATGGCAATGTCACTGCACGCTGAAAAATCAGCGTACAACTGGATCGAGAACAAAATAGTAGCGAGTACGATTTCTGAACCAGTCGGGTTAGGACTATCGTATACACTAGCAACGATTGGAGCTAGTCGATCTGCAATTAATGTCTTTTTAAAAAAACCCCATGCAATTCGCTTCATTCCATAGACTAAATTTTCATAGTTTAAACGCTGTTCGACTTTCAATTGTGGAATTAATTTTTTGGCACGTTCAATTGGCCCAGCAACCAGTTGTGGGAAAAATGCAAAATAGACCGAAAAATAACCATAATGTCTTTCAGCTTTTTGCTTTCCATAGAAAATATCCACAAGATAACTTACAGCTTGAAATGTATAAAATGAAATGGCTAATGGCAAAACGATCTCTTGGTAGGGTATTGCATAATTCCAACCCATGAATGTTGCCAACGACCGAAGCGACTCATTCACAAAATTAAAATATTTAAACCAACCAAGAAAAAACAACAATACAGAAATACCAACGACCATGGCTTTTTTCTTCTGTTTTTTTGTCTCCTGTTTTTCAATGAAGATTCCAGTAAAATAAGTAAAAGCTGTGCTAATTAAGAGTAATAATATAAATTGAATACTTAAACTAGCGTAAAACACGTAACTCGCAACCAATAAAAGAATCCATCTCAATCGATGGGGGATTATATAATTCAACAAAACGGTTATTGCGAGAAATAGAAGAAACTCAATTGATATAAAAGTCATTCAACCACCTGATAATAAATCAACTTATAATTTTTCTGATAAATCGAACTAGAAATCATGCACAAATGGCATTACAACGCGTTGGTCGGTCTTAGAGATCACCGACTATACATTAGCCCAGTTTAGGAAGGTCTGAATAGAGAATTTTCCCATAATGATTACGTGGAATTTCCGCTATTCTCATAATCTTAAAGCCCTTCAAGTTTAATTTTTCTTTGACTATTTTTTTTATCTGAACATAATCATCTCTTAATGTGTAGATATACATTTGGTCATCACTTCCAGCACAGATACAATCGTGGCCATGCTCATGTAAAAACGCTTCTACATCATCAAGACCGATGCGGTTTCCGTACACTTTAATCATTCTTTTGATGCGCCCCGATATAAAGAAATACCCATCCTCATCAAAGTAAGCCATATCTCCTGTACGCAAAACACCTTTATTCTCATCTTTTTTCGAAAGATCGAATAACGACTCCGCATACCCTAAGGAAACATTTGGCCCTTTGTATATCAATTCACCTATCAAATGAGGTGATGTAATTTTGTTTCCATTGTCATCTTGAAGAATCAGCTCTCCACCTGGAATAGCGACACCAATACTTCCAGCTTTTTCAATGTTTTTTTCATAGGGTAAATAGGACATCCGCGCTGTCGCCTCAGTTTGACCGTACATGGTAAAAAACTGAATCCCTTTCTGATTACACACATTAGCAAATTTGAGCGATAGAGTTTCGCTCAATTTCCCACCTGCCTGAGTTAGTTTTCTCAAACTTGGAAGACTAAGCTCTTCAAACTTCAACCTGTCAAGCATCTCATACACAAAAGGAACTCCACCAAATGTTGTGATCTGTTGTTCCTTACATAAATTCCAAAAATCCATACTCATGATAGAAGCCCCCGTTACAACGACGGTGGCTCCACATATGAAATGGCTGTTAATAATAGAAAGCCCGTAGGAGTAATTCATTGGTAGTGTAGTGATCGGTTTTTCGTTTTCATGGATATCAAGGTACTTTGCTATTGATACAGCGTTTTCAAAAATATTTTCATAGCTTAGACGAACAAATTTGGGGCTCCCCGTACTTCCAGAGGTTGTTAAGAGGAGAGCAAGATGTTCATGAAGATTATGTTGAAAATGGGTGGGACATTTATATAATGTGTAATCTCCATATACAAATGAAGAATCCATTGTCTTTGAGAGTTCTTGATTATTACTACTTGCCCAGATGTATGCAGGCTTATAAAGATGAACCAGTCTTCGTAACCGATCTATATGGATGGATGCATCCAAAAGCACGGGGACAACGCCACCTCTAATAAAGCCCACGTAGCCAAATAAAGACTCTTTATTATTTGAACACAAACAAAAAACGAGCGTTCTTTCACCCACATTACCGCAGATGGCATCAGATATTTCTATCATTTCAGAGTATGAATATTCTCGGTCTGCATATACAGCGGTGCGGTTCCCAAACTGCTCCATTTTTTTGAAGCTATTCATTAATCATGTTCACTCCCAAACGTTCCAATAGCTCAATTCCAGACTGATAAGAGTTGAATTCAGTCATCCATTCTGAATCTAATGAGACATCGAATACATCCTCAATCTCACTAATGAGCGCCATATGTGCAATGGAATCCCATTCTGCTGATTCTGCTAATTCTAGATTCTCAACCACTTCATCTTCCTCTAGTTCCAACACATGAATAAAAGCATTTTTATATTTTTCGATATTTCTCATCGTTTACACCCTTTCCATAATGACTGTTTCTGCATTTGAGGGAGAAACAGTTTCTATATACCTAACCATTCTCCAGACACTTCGGAGATTATGATTTTCTATCAACACTACAAACTTCAGCATCATTAAAAGAAATAAATGGGAACTTTACAACTAGTACAAACTATTATTATTCTAAGAAACTCTTATTGATAATAATTATCATTCCCAAGCATGATTCTAGCATATCGCCTTTTCAAAAACAATAACTGGCAAACTGTTAAAATTCGGTATCCGCCCCTCTAAATCACTTTTCGCGTTACCTGGTTTTCAAAATATATTTTCAGTAAATCGAAAAGCTTCTTAGCAATTTAAGATGAAAGAAGAAAAGACTCCTACCCACACGGCTAGGGCTATAATTGCAGATTCACTTCAGCCTTAATTGCGTCACACACTTCATGAATAGTATGCAAAAGCATCTTCAAAGACATAATCTTAAAAAAAGTGAGCCCCCATGAAGGCTCACTCACTATAATTACCTACTCATTTTCAATTAATCTTGGGATGCCTTGTCCGCACTGCTGACACGTTCCCTTCATCTCTTCGACATCCTTACAATTCGAACAGTCAGCATTAATTTTATGGTTAATTAAGCTCAAGCAGCGCAACAGCTTCAACATGCGTCGTCTGCGGAAACATATCAACCGGCTGTACTTTCTGCGTTTTAAATCCGCCATCTTCAAGTACGCGCAGATCACGTGCGAGTGTGGCTGGGTTACAGCTCACATAGACAACACGCTTCGGTTTCATTTCGATGATAGTTTTTAATAACTCCTCGTCGCAGCCTTTTCGCGGTGGATCGACGACGATCACATCTGGCGTGATGCCTTGTTTCTTCCACTCCGGTATCACGTCTTCTGATTTACCAACAGCAAACTCAGCGTTATGGATGTTGTTTAACTCTGCATTGCGGCGCGCATCTTCAATCGCTTCTGGTACGATTTCTACGCCATATACTTTTTTCGCTTTTTGTGCGAGGAACAATGAAATAGTCCCAATTCCACAATACGCATCGATGACCGTTTCATCACCATTCAGTTCCGCATATTGTAACGCTTGATCATAAAGCACCTTCGTCTGGTCCGGATTGATCTGATAAAACGAGCGCGCCGAGATGGCAAACTTGATGTCGCCGATAAAATCGTAAATATATTCAGCACCCCAAAGTACTCGTGTTTCTTCTCCAAAAATTACGTTCGTGCGTTTTGAGTTCACATTTTGTACGATAGATTTGATCTCAGGAAGTGCTTTCCTAATATCTTCTACTATCTTCTTACGCTGCGGCAGTTCTTGGCCGTTCGTTACGAGTACGATCATCAAATCGCCTGTCGTTTTACCGTAGCGCGCAATGATATGCCGCAAGACGCCTTTATGTTTTTCTTCATTATAAGCACTGATGTTGTACTGATTCACGATTTCTTTCACAGCTTGTACCGCGTCGTCGTTCGTATCTCCCGTGATGATACAGCTATCCATCTCTACGATCTCATGGCTACGCTTTTGATAAAAACCTGTGATGATGCGGCCGTTGCGTTCACCAACAGGCACTTGCGCTTTGTTGCGATAACGCCATGGTTCTTCTCCCATACCAAGTGTGGGCAGAACAGGTACATCTTCTAACTTTCCGATTCTCGTTAAAACGTCTTCTACCAGCTTGCGTTTATACTCCAGCTGACCCTCATAGGATAGGTGCTGAAGCTGGCAGCCTCCACACCATTTATAGATCGGACAAGGCGGTTCAACACGTTCAGGGCTCTCTTCAATCAGCTCTTCTAAACGACCAAAACCGAATCCTTTTTTCACACCAATAACCTTAATCTTCGCACGCTCGCCAGGCAATGTATTCGGCACAAACAAAGTAAACCCATTTACACGAGCAACTCCAGCTCCCTCATGGGTTAAATCCACTATATCTACTTCATAACTTTCATTCTTATGAACAGGCAAATCAGCCTTTGTCATTGTCATCGTCCCTTTTTATCACTTATGCTTTTCTGATTGTAGCATAACTGTTAGAGGACACCAAATGCTTACAAGGATAAAAAACTAAAAAGAACACCTAGCAAAATTGCTTAAAGTGTTCTCTGACTTGAAGGATTTATGGCTTAAGTCTCTCTTTTGGTACTAGCAGTTCAAAATGATGATGTAAGTTCTCGAACTCACCTGGCAGGATTCCGCCAAGCTCTCCATCTAAGTTGATCTGCATCTTTTCGCGAGGCGTCACTTTTACACGCTTTGCCTTCTTATAGATGACGTGATCATCATGGATGTGTTCACCGCGGATCGCAAGAGATGCAATACGTACAAATTCTGCAAGGTTAGTTTTCTTTAAGATGATTACATCAAAAAGACCGTCATGGAACTCTGATGATGGCGCAAGCTTCTCAAAGCCTCCAACAGAATTTGTATTAGCCACTAAGAAGAGCATGATCTCGCCTTCGTATTTTTCTTTATCATCAAATTCGATTTCTACAAATGTAGGCCGTATCGATGGCAGCATCTCAATTCCTTTCAAGAAATACGCCAGCTGTCCGATCATCGTCTTCAGTTTACTTGGCACTTCATACGTAAGCTCTGTTATACGACCTCCACCCGCGATGTTGATGAAGAATTTGTCGTTTACTTTACCGATATCAACAGGCATATGTACACCACCGCAAAGAACGTCACAAGCTCCTTCAATCGTACGCGGCACACCCACTGCACGTGCAAAGTCATTCGTTGTTCCCGCAGGAATGATTCCTAGCATTGGGCGATTTTCAAGTCCTGCTAACCCATTTACCACTTCATAGATCGTCCCGTCTCCACCAGCTGCGATAACGAGGTCGAAGCCTCTTTCCCCCGCTGCACGTGCAGCGCGAGTCGCGCAGCCGTCTTCCGGTGTTGTTGCATGGCAAGACGTTTCATAGCCTGCATTTTCAAGTCTGTCCAGAATGTAAGGAAGCTGTTTTTTTACCGTTTCTCTTCCCGAACTTGGGTTATATATTAGTCGAGCTCGTTTCATATCTTTCACCTTCATTGTTTGACTTCTTATAAAAGTTTTAACCTAAATTTGTTTGTTGTATAACTGCAAAAAACAGCCCACTGCCGGACTGCTTCTGTCGATTCCTCTTATATTATAGTGATACCTGTCTTAAATTGCAAAGCAGTTATCTCCCAGTATGTGTTAAAACTGTGTCTAAATTGTAGGGGGTCTGTCCCGGGGTCAGACCCCGGGACAGACCCCTTAAAGGATTTCTTTCATTTTTTGTAGAATTATACATTTAAAGCAGCTTAGGTAATGAACAAGCTTCATCTCTTTATTGACTCGCATATATAAGTAACAACAAACGGTAACGAGTCACATCACTATTTTAAGGAGGTGCTTCTATGTTTTGGCTATACATTTTAGGACCTGTAGCCGCGGTATTCTTACTAGCCGCAATCGTAAACTGGAGAACAAGGCTAAAGTACAGAAGATACAACTACAAATACGAGCTTGAAGAGCATGTTAGTGATCAAAACAAGATCAACAATGCAGCAGCCTGGAACGCTTCCCAACATAATCACCACTCCGGCGGTGGCGGTGGTGGAGGATTATAAAAGACAGGGTCTCATTCCTGTCTTTTTTATTTATTTAGGAGGTTAATATGACACATACAATCGGTATTTCTGGCAGTACCATCATGTCTGATGAAACAAAATTCAACGATCTGTTTCGAGATCAAGAACAGATCACACATATTGAGATTGGAGAATTTGAAAACGAAGAAGCCTTTCAAAGATTTCTCACACTTCTAAAGACAAGCAATAAAACGTTTGGCATCCACTCTCCCATCTATAGAAACGGAAGTAAATATGATCTATTAGAGAAGTTTCAATATGCACCTGAACAAGCATGGACCTTGTTCGAAAAGGAAATTCAGCGTCTCGTTAAGTTAGGCACTCAGTATATCCTTGTTCATTTTCCTTATTTTCAAGGAAGTGCCCAAAATCCGGATACCTTAATTGAGCAGGGGCTAAAACGATTATCTGAGCTGCAGCAAACATACAACTTGCCAATCGTCTGCGAACCAAAGCTTGGATTGGATCAATCGCCAAAAGGAATTGAGTACCTAAATGCTTTCCCTATCTCATTATGGGAAAAATACGGACTCAAGCTGTGCATTGATATTGGTGATTACCTATTAGCTGCTGATGAACAAGCTCTAAGCATGATTCAAAAATGGAAAGATCACATAAAAGTTGTACATCTTCATAACATTGAGTTTATTGATGATAAATACATATGGGTCCCTATCCATCCATCACATGAAGATGACGGAAAACATTATTCCATTAATGAAATTCTCCATGTTTTATCAGGATACCGTGATCTTATTTGGGTGCTCGAACACACCCCTCACTCAAATCCTTCTCAAACATTTATTCAAGAAGGAATCAACTGGTTGGCAGATGATGTATTAAAAAATAATCTTTCTAAAAAATACTGAATTTATTTTAGTATTTTTTTATTTTCATAACTATTAAATCTATTACTTTATGCGAACAAAGCAAGGTTGGAAATTTCATACAGAATGTTATACCAAAGACATGTCAATTCGTTTACAATTATTACATACAGATTATTCTGTTAACTATCGCTACAAAAAAAGAGGTGTATATATGAACTTTTCATTTACTAGTTATTTGAGGAGGCTTCGATCGATCTTAATCGGCGTTTTGATTATCAGCTTTCTTCCTTCTATCTTTTTTGGAATCGCACCACTGCAAAGCATGAAGCTTTGGGAGTATACCATCGAAAATCGAAAATACAGTCTTTTCCCTGATATTTTTGATAAGTTTTTTTACTCGATGACGATTTTCTTTACGGCACTGCTTCTAGGTCTCCTAGTAGCGTTATTGCTCACGTTCTTAGCAACACTGCTGCCAAGACCATTAAAACGTGCTGTCTATGGTTTTTTAACACTATTAGAATCTTTGCCAGATCTTTTTATCGTTATCGCGTTACAAGTTTCTGCGGTATATATCTTTAAGAAGACCGGATTATTAATCGCGAACGTGTCTGGTGTCTATGATAACCGCATCTACTTTTTTCCGATTCTAACACTCTCTGTCCTGCCAACGATTCAACTCTTTAAGATTACCTTTCTATTAATGAAAGAAGAACAAAACAAACCATACATAACCGTAGCACGAGCGATGGGACTCGGAAACCTCTATATCACGCTCAATCATGTGTTTCGTAATATCATGACCAGTCTCTTTCAATATTCCAAGACCATCTTTGTTTTCATGCTTTCGAACTTATTCATTCTAGAATACGTCTTTAACTTGAACGGAATCATGACCATCATGCTGAACACGCAAGGTGTTTCTTTTATTATAACGGTCTTGTTTATCGCGATTCCTTTCTCCTTTCTTTTTGAGGTCATGGAATCATACCGCGGAGGCTTAAACGTACAAAAGGAGGATGCAGCATGATCGTTCGATTGCTTAAACAGCCGCAGTTCTTAATCGGGTTTCTATTTATCGTGAGTTTAATTTTATTAAGCTTCTTTTATCCTTCCGTCATGGATGTTCAGAAGGAATCTAAGTTTCTATATGACGAGAATGAAGTCATCGTTGGTGTAGCACCTTTCTCTCCAAAAGACATGCCTCCTTTTGGAACGGATATGAACGGAAAGCACTTATTGTATCTTGTTTTAGAAGGTGCAAAGTATACGATCCTAATTACTTTAATTATCGCTTTTCTTAGAATTTTCTTCGCCCTTTTCTTTTCCTTGTTTCATAGAAAATCGAAGAGTACATTCTTTGACGATATCGTACAAGCTACCCTCTATATTCCAACAGCGATCTTAGCTTATATGTTCATGGTTCCGCTCTTTGTGAAAGACGCTACTGAACCGATGGGCATGATGACTCTTATTGTCGTGCAATGCTTGATACTTGTTGGTATCGGAGTGCCGCCGTTAGTATCAACCTTTTCTGAAGAGATTCGCTCGATCCTAGCAAAAGACTATATCGTCAGTACATTTTCATTAGGATCGAAAAAGCCGTATGTCTTTTACAAACATGTTTTGCCTGAACTCAGCTCTAAACTATTGCTTCTCTTTGCTCAGCAAGCTATTCAAACATTAATCCTATTAGCGCACTTAGGCGTTCTTGCCGTTTTTATCGGTGGATCAAAAACGGTTATGATGGGCGATATCTTCAACTTAACGCCAGCTACCATATCATTGAGCGGAGAATGGGCTGGAATCATCGGCCAATCGTATCAAAAACTCTTAACGGCGCCTTGGATTATTTTAGTGCCGCTATCCTTCTTTGCTTTTACGATTTTCTCGATCAATCTCATGATACAAGGTATACAGAACAGCCTCGAATCTAACAAATCATAAGTGAGGTGTGAAACATGTCTAACAGGCTTTTAGAAATAAACAATCTAAACATATCGTTTGGTAGTGGAAAGAACGTGTTTAACGCGGTTACAGATATAAGTCTCTCCGTTAGTACTGGACAGACTGCCGCTCTTATCGGCGAATCGGGTTCTGGGAAAAGTGTCACTTCCCTATCTGTCCTGAAACTTCTACCAGCTAACGGACGAGCAGAATCAGGCTCTATACGTTTTGACGATAAAGAAATTTTGCAGATGACAGAAAAAGAGATGCAAAAAATAAGAGGCAACGAGATCTCCATGATCTTTCAGGACGCGATCGCCTCACTGAATCCAGCTATGAAGGTGGGTGTTCAGATTACAGAAGGCTTGAAATATCATAAACAGATGCCGAAATCAGAGCTCAGAACAGTTGCCCTCACGCTCCTTGAACAAGTAGGTTTCCATAATCCAGCACACATTTTTGATCAATATCCTTCTCAGCTGTCAGGAGGCATGAAACAGCGTATCTTAATCGCAATGGCCATCTCCTGTAGACCTAAACTGATTATCGCGGATGAACCAACGACCGCGTTAGACGTAACGATTCAAAGGCAGGTATTGGATTTAATCGCTGATTATAAAATACGTGAAGACGCTTCTGTTTTAATGATCACACATGATTTTGGTGTTGTAGCAGAATATGCTGATTGGGTGTATGTCATGTTCGGAGGACGAATCGTAGAATCAGGAGATGTGTTTACGATATTTAATAATCCGATCCACCCTTATACCAAAGGCTTGATCGGCTGCATCCCAAGTTTAGAGAGCGATGGCGATCGTTTAAAGAGTGTTTACGATTATTCGTTTGAAGAAGCAGGATACAAGGGAAGAAAATTCGCACCAGAGACTTATTCCATGGAAAGCAAAGTCTATCATGCCCCGTCCTCTCTAATAGAAGTGGAACCAGGTCATTATGTTCGTCTTTTTGATGAGAGTGAGGTGACGATCGTTGGATAAACATTTGATAAGTATACAAAACCTTTCAAAGTACTTTGTGACGAAAACGGGGACCCATAAAGCAATCGATGGAATCACACTCGATATTTTTAAAGGCGAAACGTTAGGAATCGTTGGGGAATCTGGATCTGGTAAAACGACCCTCGGACGAACGATCATGCGACTGTATGAACCAGAGCACGGAAACATTACGTTTGATGGCCTGGACATCACACATATGCCTGAAAAAAAGTTGCGGCCATACCGCAAAGAATTTCAGATGATCTTTCAAAATCCTTATGAGTCACTCAGCCCTCGTTTAACGGTCGGGGAAATTTTAGAAGAACCGCTTGTTATTCAGAAAATGTTAAGCAAAGAAGAGCGTACGAAGAAAGCGTACAGTCTATTGGAAAAGGTCGGATTGCCGAAGACTTCTTATCTAAAAAAAATTCACGAATTCTCCGGTGGACAGCGTCAGAGAATCGGAATTGCTCGTGCACTGATGCTAGATCCTAAGTTTATTATTGCAGATGAACCTGTCTCGGCCCTCGATGTATCTGTTCAAGCGCAAGTGTTGAATCTATTAAAAGATCTTCAGTCCGAACTAGACCTAACGTGTTTGTTCATCTCACATGATCTTGGCGTGGTTCATTATATGAGTGACCGTGTAGCCGTCATGTACCTTGGCCATCTGATCGAATTGGCACCAAAAGATGAATTGTACCGAAATCCGATCCACCCTTATACGAAATCTCTTTTATCATCTATTCCAATCTCAGACCCTGAGCGTCGGAATGCATACAGAGAACCTATCATTCTGCCAGAGAAACCGCTCTATCCTCCACAGTTGATTCATGTTGGTAACGAGCATTACGTATCTGCGAACATGATCAATATTAAAGAGTTTGAGATTGAGAATGATAGAAAACTAATCCGTAATTGAGTGATTTAAAAAGAGACTGCCCTAAATGAGCAGTCTCCTTTTTTAGGCCAAATTATCATTTTCGCAAAATCACAAACATACTCACACTCATCGCTCCTATAGAAAAAATAGACGCAATGATGACACCGATCCATGCCATGAATAGGTCGTCTCCTGGAAAAGCGGGTTCCAGCGTTGCATAATACCAAAAAATCCATCCTAAGAAAAAGAGAAAAAACGCGCTCCCAATGAACGTCATCTTCACCTTATCCTTCCACGATCCCCTCCACACTTCAGAAAAGATCACCCATGTAAAAAGACTAAGCGGTATGCACATCAATAACCCCGCCATAGCACCATAAGGAAGAAAGAAAAGAATAACAAAAGCTAGTGCGAATAGTGCTGCGTTTGCCACGAATAAAGTTATACCTGCTTGCCAATAGTTCGCACTCATAGGATATTCCTTCAATTTATACGTAATGTTTCTTACAATGCCAATAGAGGCAACATCCCTTTGTTTTGTAATAAGGATTAATGTAAAAACAATTCCAGCTAACAATAAAACTGTCAAATAAACACCCACTTTTTTACAATAAATTAGTCTTATATTATCATTAAAGTAGAGAACTAGAATATAGCTATTTGGTAGGAGACGTAAAAGGAGGCGCCATCGATGTTTGAACTATTTTTATTATTTTTTGCCATTGCCGTAATTGCTCCCCTTGTTATTAAATATACGACTAAACCGAACTATCAAAAGGTTGCAGAAAAAACGGAACTGCCACCGAACTTGGGGATTCGTGAAGATTTACATTTACAAAAAAGTGTAAGGAACATGGAGAAAGCTCTCCCTCGTGAGTTTAAAGAAAAAATAAAGCGCAGATATCTTTCAGAACACCCGAAGGCAACCGAAGCCTACTTTGAAGTTGTATTTTATGAGCTTCAACGCTTCTTTATCATGTGTTCACTTTTAAATAATGTACCTATGTTCAGTAAAAAGGTCGATGACATCTGGCACGAGATGCTAATGTATACGAAGGAATATGAAAAATTTTCTGCCGAACTTTGCGGTGAGCACATTCATCATGCTCCTAATGATGTTGTAGAACCCGATCCACATGGAAGAGCTTGGTTTGATTTTTTGTACGCAAAACTTTTTACGTTTACTGATTTTACACATATCGCTTGGGGTAGTTTCTTTCAAAATCCTCTACACTACGGATTTTTACAAGAGCTGAACTCACTATCTATTGAAGAGTTAAGTAAAAAATACTTTAGAGAAACAGCAAATAAAGAAACCGTTACTGCTCTGCTCACAAAAATTAAAGGAGACATAAAGCGTGTATCGCATGATAAAAATCCTTATACTGGATTAAAGGTTTCGCCACATTCAATAGATAGTGCACCGATCTTAGCTGGCGCGATGCTTTATTATTCCTATAATCATTACGAAGACTATGACATGCACATGGCTAAGTTAAGTCCCGCTTCTAACTATTACTCAGGTAACACGACCGCTTGTGGAAGTGGTTGTGGAAACCACCGTAACGACAACGGCGGACATGACAGCAGCTGCAGCAGTGATAGCGGCAGTAGCTGTGGAAGCAGTTGCGGCAGTGGATGCGGAAGTAGTTAAAGCCTAGCATTACACTCTAAATAAAAGCAAAAGCCCTGCAAGTGATTCAACATCACTTTGCAGGGCTTTCTTCTTAATTCTCTTCTACTTCTTTACGATTCTTTTTAAAGATTTTGGAGAGGACTTCATACACGATTGGCACGATGATCAGCGTCAATAGTGTAGAACTCGCTAATCCTCCGATTACGGTAACGCCAAGGCCTTTTGAAATCAGTCCGCCGCCACCTGAGCCAACCGCCAACGGAATCAATGCTCCGATTGTAGCAATAGCTGTCATCAAGATCGGACGAAGACGTGTTGCTCCTGCTTCTAGGATCGCATCACGCATACTCATTCCTTCACGTTCCATATGAATGATTCGGTCTACAAGTACGATGGCATTTGTTACAACGATACCGATCAACATTAATAGCCCCATCATTACGGATACGGAGATGGTTTCACCTGCAATCAATAGACCTACAAATGAACCAATTACAGCAAATGGAAGTGAGAACAGGATCGCAAATGGTGCGACACCTTCACGGAAGGTTACGACAAGTATGAAATACACGATCGCGATCGCCGCAAGCATAGCCGCTCCAAGCTGTGTAAAGGTTTCGTTCATATCAGCCTGAACACCCGCCACTCCAACTGTAACTCCTTTTGGCATATCCAGTTTATCGATGTCTTTTTGGACTTCCGAAGTGGCTTTGGACATATCATCGCCCAATGCCTTACCAGACACGGTAGCATAATACTCCCCTTTACTTCGGGCAAGGGTATTAAGTGTTGTTCCTTTTTCAACCGTAACGAGCTCAGATAACGGCATTGTCGTGCCTAGAGCTGTTGGTACCTGTCTTGCTAAAATATCATCTACAGACTTAGGTTGTTTCGTTTGCTCCTGCTGAACGATAACGTCTAGTGTATCTCCATCTTTTTCGATCGTCGTTAAGACATCATCCGCTTTCATCGGATTGAGCATCATCACGATCTGACCTGTTGTTAGTCCATATTTTAGAATCTCATTCTGATCGACGTTAAACGTATGCTCGACGAACGCATCCTTCGCGCTTGAAGTAACATCCTCTAACTGATCGTTCTTCTTCATGGCGTCTTCAGCCATCTTTACCGCTTTATTGAGTTTATTCAAATCTTCACTGTAGAACGTATAGCTGACTTCATTTTCAGCTCCTGTTGATGCAGCGAAGTTCTGACTCTTCCATTCGCCTGATTGACCAAGGTCAGCGACATAGTCTTCTATTTCATTTCGCACTTCTGGGAAGTTTTCCATTTCTGGATCAAAGATGAGGTACATGAGTGCCCCGCCTTCTCCTCCACCGGCCATAGCCATCATTGGATCTGCGTTATCTGAAACAGAGATTTGAACGATATCAATATAATCACGTTTTAGCATCTTTTCTTCTAATGCCTCAACGTTTTTCAATGTTTCTTCTTTAAGCTCCCCAGCTTTTGGTGTGTATGTTAAGTACATCACTTTGTCTTCTTCACTGCCCATGAAGCTGAAACCGATGATAGGCGTTAAAGCTAAACTTCCTGCAAGTAAAAGAACTGCCAAGATAGAAGTGATAATTTTATGATTAAGAGATTTATTAAGAATCCCTTTATACCATTTTGCTAATTTACCCGTTTCTTTATGGCTGCTTTCTTTCTTTTCGCTATACAGCTTCTTTTTAAACAAAAAGTGTGATAATGCTGGAACGATTGTTATGGCAACAATGAGAGATGCCCCAAGCGCAAATGTCATCGTTAACGCGAAAGGCGCGAACAGTTCGCCTACCATACCACCCACAAAGATAAGCGGAGCGAATACCGCAACCGTTACGAGTGTGGAAGAAAGGATCGGCTTGAACATCTCAATCGTTGCTTCTCTTATTAACGCACGTCCGTTTAATTTTTCTTCTTTCAAATGCAGTCGTCGATAAATATTTTCTACGACAACGATAGAGTCATCGATTACACGACCGATCGCAACCGTAATCGCCCCTAGTGTCATGATGTTCAACGTGATATCCATCCAGTTAAGCACCAATAACGCCATGAAGATTGAAACTGGGATAGAGATGATTGAAATGATCGTCGATTTAAAATCACGAAGGAATAACAGAATGATCAGCACGGCAATCAATCCGCCAAACAATGCTTTTTCAATCATGGTTGCTACTGAATCTTCAATCGGTTTTCCTTGGTCGAGTGACACATCAATAACAAGACCATCTACTTTTGATTTTTCTTCTTTAATCAGTTCTTTTACACCATTCACGACATCAACGGTGTTGGCTTGCTGCTCTTTCACGATTTGAATGGCAATCGCTTCATCTCCGTTTGTTCGAGAAACGGATTCCACTTTACCAACCGTTTTGATATCCGCAATCTCACTAAGCTTCACAAATGGTGTTGGGTTTGTTGCAGATGGTGTTACCGGAATCATCATGTTCTTCAGTTCATCCGAAGTCATGAACTTTCCATCAACGGCAACTGCTTCTTCCCCTTTTTCAAACTCATACAGTCCTAATGAAACAGCCATGTTGCTTGCTTGAATCATTTCTTTTACTTTATCTTCTGTGAGATCATACTGTGTCATCTTATCTTTTTTATATGTAAGATCCACTTCTTCAATGTGCTGCCCCGTAATTTTCGCGGATGCCACACCATCGATTTTCTCGATCTTAGGAAGAATAATCTCTTCAACTGTTGAAGTTAATTCAACGATATCCTCTTTCGTACTACTTACACTGAGTGCTGCAACAGGCATCATATTCATGCTGATCGCTGTTACAGTCGGCTCCTCAGCTGTTTCTGGCAACTCGACTGCATCCAGTGCAGATTGGAGCTCACGTTTTGCCTCGTCCATGTCTATACCGTATTCGTACTCCACTTGGAGATTAGACATGTTCGAATAAGAATTCGAGTACACAGCTTTAACATCTTCAAGTCCTTCTACCGCTTTTTCGATCGGCATCGAAACATCTTCCATTACTTTCTCTGGAGTAGCTCCAGGATAAACGTCCATCACCATCAAGTATGGAATTGAAACATCAGGAATCGTTTCCATATTCATGCGTGTTCCAGAATAAATACCTGAGACTGTTATAATAATGGTAAGCAGCCATACAGCTAATTTATTCATTAAGACAAAATTAACTAAACCTTTCATTCATCCACCAACCCCTAATTGACTTATCCAACTCAATTATTTATACTAATGACTGATTGGTCATTTGTCAATGAATTACTTAGGAGCGATACAATGAGTAAGAAACAATTAATCATGGAAAGTGCCTTAGAACTTTTTGCACAGCAAGGGTTTGACGCCACATCTGTACAACAGATCACAGAACACGCCGGCATCTCAAAAGGTGCATTCTATTTATCTTTTAAATCAAAAGACGAACTGATCAACGGTCTGATCGACCACTTTATGCTGAGTCTCATCTCAGATATTGACCAAGTAGTCAAAAATCATGAAACGGATGCTAATCTTTTATACGAATTCTATCAAGCTGCGTTTCATTCTTTTCAAAAGCATTCTGATTTTGCAAAAATTTTTATTAAAGAGCAATCCAAAACTTTGAATGAAGAGCTTATCTCAAAAATACATCAGTATGATAAACTCATTGATAACATCATTCTAGGTATGTTAGACCGCATATATGGGGAAGAAATCTCACAGACTCGTTATGATTTAATTTATTGTGTGAAGGGCTTCATTCATACGTATTCACACCTGATCCTGTTCTTTGACGTTCCACTGGATCTTCATACATTGAGTCGTTCACTTGCAGAGAAAACAGCACTGCTCGCCAAACATTCAGAAACGACATTTATCACAGAAGAGCTTTACCATACGATAAATGAGCCTTTTCATGTTCATGTCACTAAGGAACAGCTGTTAGAAATGATGGAGCAAAAGATAGAGGAAGTGGATGATTCAACGTTAAAAGAGTCATTGAATCTCCTGAAACAACAGATGATTGAGCCAAGTCTCAGTCCTGCTATTGTAAAAGGGTTGATCTTAAATCTGAATAATCATCCAGCATGTAAGCAGATTGCTTTTTTGATTCAGGGTTGTCTGAATAGTGATTGAAACAAAAAAATCCTCCCGTAGTAACAGGAGGATTTCTTTGTTTTAGACTTTCTTCGTTGCAAGTTGATTGGAGTGTAAGGTGCGAGACTCCTGGGGGATAAGCGGGACAGGTGAGACTCTTAACAGCGCATAGCGCTAAGAGGCTCACCGCACGCCCCCCGGAAAGGGAGCACCTGGAACGGAAATCAACCACTCTCCTAATCAACAAAGCATACCAAAACAAGTCATAATTATCTCTTTTTAAGTTCTTCCACAATCAGCTTGTTTACAAGTGGAGGGTTTGCTTTCCCTTTTGTTTCTTTCATCACTTGCCCAACAAGGAATCCGACTGCTTTTTCTTTTCCGTCTTTATAATCCGCAACGGATTGCTCGTTCGCATCAAGGATCTTCACGACGATTTCGCGGATTGCTCCTTCGTCTGAGATCTGCACGAGACCTTTTTCCTTTACGATTTTCTCTGCGTCGCCACCGTTCTCAATCAACTCTTTGAAGACCGTCTTCGCGATCTTGTTAGAGATCGTTCCGTCAGCGATCAGCTTAATCATACCAGCAAGACCTTCAGCTGTTAGAGCCGTTTGATCGAGCTCTTTGTTTTCATTATTTAAGTACGCGCTCACTTCACCCATGATCCAGTTGGAAGCTTGCTTCGCATCTGCACCTGCTGTAATTGTCGCTTCGAAGAAATCAGCCATCTCTTTTGTCATCGTTAATACTTTCGCGTCATATTCAGGTAGACCGAAGTCACCTACATAACGCTTTTGACGAGCATCGGGTAGCTCCGGAATGTCCGATTTCACACGATCCATCCACTCTTCATCGATAAAAATGGATACGAGGTCAGGCTCTGGGAAGTAGCGATAGTCGTCAGATCCTTCTTTTACACGCATCAGGATTGTCGTTTTCGTCGCTTCATCATATCGGCGAGTCTCTTGAAGAATCTCTCCTCCAGCTGAAACCACTTCACGCTGACGCTTCTCTTCATGCTCTAACCCTTTTTGTACGAAAGCAAACGAGTTTAAGTTCTTGAGCTCTGCTTTTGTTCCAAACTTCTCTTGACCTACTGGACGAATTGAGATGTTCGCGTCACAGCGCAATGAACCTTCTTCCATCTTACAGTCAGATACACCTGTATATTGAATGATCGCTTTAAGCTTTTCTAAATACGCATAAGCTTCTTCTGGCGTACGAATATCCGGCTCAGATACGATTTCAACAAGAGGCGTTCCTTGACGGTTCAAATCGACAAGCGATCCGTCTGCTGTATGCGTCAGCTTACCTGCATCCTCTTCCATATGGATACGCGTGATGCCGATTTTCTTTTTGTTTCCGCCCACTTCGATCTCGATCCAGCCATGTTCACCGATCGGCTTATCAAACTGTGACACTTGGTAGGCTTTCGGATTATCTGGATAAAAGTAGTTCTTGCGGTCAAATTTTGTTTCTCTATTGATTTCGCAGTTAAGCGCAAGTGCTGCACGCATCGCAAAATCTACAGCTTGATGGTTCACAACAGGCAACACGCCAGGATGTCCTAAACAGATCGGACACACATTCGTGTTTGGCGGTGCACCAAAGTTTGTAGAACAGCCACAGAAAATCTTAGTGTTCGTTTTTAATTCAACGTGTACTTCTAATCCAATTATCGTTTCAAATTCGCTCATTTTCTGCACCCCCTACAGCTTCGGCTTTTCTGTGTGATGATCTGTTGCTTGTTCAAACGCATGTGCTACGCGATAAATCGTGCTCTCGTCAAAATGCTTACCGATGATCTGAAGTCCGATCGGCAGTCCATCTGAGAATCCACAAGGTACAGAGATCGCAGGCACACCTGCTAAGTTAACCGGAATTGTTAGAATATCGTTCATGTACATCGTTAAAGGATCTTTCGTCATAGATCCACATTTAAACGATGCAGATGGCGTTGTCGGCCCGATGATCACATCATATTTTTCAAAAATGTTCGTAAAGTCTTCTTTAATCAGCGTACGAACTTTTTGTGCTTTTTTATAATAAGCATCGTAGTATCCAGAGCTTAACGCGAACGTTCCAAGCATGATGCGGCGTTTTACTTCCTCACCAAACCCTTCGCTTCTAGACTGCTTGTACATCTCGATCAAGTTCTCGCTGTTATCTGAACGCAGTCCGTAACGAACGCCATCAAAACGTGAAAGGTTAGCAGAAGCTTCAGATGATGACAGCAAGTAGTATGTTGCAAGCGCATAACGAGAGTGCGGCAGAGACACTTCCTCCCATGTTGCTCCAAGTCCTTCAAGTATTTTTAGAGCTTCCATCACACGCTCTTTTACGCCAGGCTCTACACCTTCACCTAGGTATTCTTTTGGAACCGCAATCTTAAGTCCTTTTACATCACCAGTAAAAGAAGCCAAGTAATCTGGGATGTCCACTTTTGCAGAAGTAGAATCCATCGGGTCGTTCCCTGCAATGGCTTGCAGTAGGTATGCATTGTCTTCAACGTTACGCGTTACAGGACCGATCTGGTCGAGTGATGACGCGAACGCGACTAAGCCGTAACGAGAAACCAGTCCGTACGTCGGCTTTAATCCAACAACCCCACAGAACGCAGCAGGCTGACGGATCGAGCCACCTGTATCAGAGCCTAGTGAGAAGAGTACTTCACTAGCTGCGACGGATGCCGCAGACGCACCGGAAGAACCTCCTGGTACACAAGAAAGGTCCCACGGGTTATGAGTTGGGTGGAATCCGGAGTTCTCGTTTGATGAGCCCATCGCAAACTCGTCCATGTTCAATTTTCCGATCGTGATCGTGTCCGCTTGATTCAAGCGTTCCACAACGGTTGCATCATAGATCGGTTCGAAGTTTTCTAAAATTCGAGACGCACATGTTGTACGAATCCCTTTTGTTACGATGTTATCTTTGATTCCGATCGGCATACCAAAGAGCAGTCCTCTGTCAGCACCGGAAACGAGCTTTTCATCTAATTGTTTAGCCTTAATGCGGCTGTATTCTTCATTTAAGGTTAAAAACGCCTTTACTTTACCATCTACTTGATGAATGCGGTCAAACGTCGCATCCACAATGTCAGTTACACTCAATTCTTTTGTATGTAATAACTGATGCAGTTCTGAGATCTTTTTATCTAAAATCGACATACGTGGTCTTTCCTCCTACTCCAAAATGTTCGGAACTTTAAACTGGCCATCTCTTTCTGAAGGCGCATTTTTCATCGCCTCATCAACTGATACAGAATTTCTCACTTCGTCTTTGCGAAGGATATTCTTCAGTTCCAGAACGTGTGTAGTCGGCTCCACGTTATCTGTATCGAGTTCGTTCAGTTCTTCAGCAAACCCGATGATCTTATCTAATTGTTCAGTCAGCATTTCGGCTTCTTCCTCCGTAACCGCTAACCTGGCTAAATGCGCCACGTGCTTCACTTGATCTTTCGAAATTCGAGACAAGCATGCCACCTCCAAGACTTTCTATACGAAAAGTATTATTCTGATGATAACAAAAAGCTTGCTGTATAAGCAACTTGAGGACGGAACATTCACGAAATTGAGTTATTTTTATGGGGTTTTTGTGGGATTTGGGGTTTGGTTTGCAGGTGCGCTTGTTTACGCGTTCGCCGGTAAATGGGTTGTGAGCACCGATGTGACGCGTGTGACCACCTGAAAATGCACCGCTACCACCTGAAGGCATCACTAATGCCGTACAAACAGCTCTCAAGATATAAAAAAGAATCTACTTTTACGTAGATTCTTCCGTATAGATACTTAAATCATTTAAATTCCCCACTCATGAAGCTCTAAACGACGTACGCCTTCTTTAACGTAAGGATCTTCTTCTGCTAATTGTTTCGCCTCGTCTAGTGACTCCGCTTTATAAACGACCATACCGCCTGCTCCGTCTAAAAATGGTCCTTTTAGATGAACTTTATCTTGTGTCACAAGCTCTGCTAGGTAATCGAGATGTGCCTGACGGAACTCTTGATTAAGCTCTGGTTTTTCCATATGTAAAATTGCTGCGAAATATGTCATGTTTGTTACCTCCCTCATTGTTACTCTCATCTTACTATAGTCAGCTCCATGCACAAAAGAAAAACATCCGGTCAGGAAAACCAGATGTCTTAATCTTTTCCGTAGCTCGAATCTTTCGTAGGATGGTGAAGCATCCCTTCTTTTGGCGGTGCTTTCTTTTCGATCAAGTCCCGGTTCATGTTCGTGTTCCAGCCGATATCATTGGTAGGATGCACCCACTCTTCACCTGCCATCACCTCTGGATCTGTGTCTGTGCTCCAGTTGTTGAGTGGTGAATTGGACGAATCGTAAAAGCTATCTCCGATTACGACACCGTGTTCATTTACAAACGGTGCTTCCATCTTCATTCCTGTACCTTTAAAATCAGGAGAACTGATCTGATGAGGCAGCGTTTCATCCAGATCGACTTCAGGAACACTCTTCTGTTGCTTTTTATCTTTTGACATCTTCACACCTGCTTCCATATCGTTATACGATTAACTTTTCCTGAAGCGGCGTGTACAATCCATTTTTTCTTTGCAGATTGTGTGAAGACTTATAAATTTTTTTGAGGACTTATAAAAAAATTTGAAGACTTATAAATTTTTTTCAAGACTTATAAATTCTGATGAAGACTTATAAATGAAAAATCCCTACATAAAAAACCCTTTCTCAGGCGAGAAAGGGCACAATTTTGATAATTAAAGTGTTTCTGAAGTTGTTTTTGCTTGCATGTGAAGTGTTAGGTAGTCTGGGCCACCAGCTTTTGAGTCAGTTCCAGACATGTTGAATCCGCCAAATGGCTGGTATCCAACGATTGCACCTGTACATCCACGGTTAATGTAGAAGTTACCTACGTGGAACTCTTCACGCGCGCGCTCGATGTGCTCACGGTTGTTTGAAAGAAGTGCACCTGTAAGACCGTAATCTGTGTTGTTTGCGATTTCCATCATGTGATCGAAGTCACGCGCTTTACACACAGCTACAACTGGTCCAAAGATTTCTTCTTGCATCAAGCGAGCTTTTTCATCAACGTCAGCAAAGATCGTTGGCTGGATGAAGTAACCTTTAGAGTCGTCGCCTTCTCCACCGGTCATCAGACGGCCTTCTTCTTTACCGATTTCAATGTACTTCATGATTTTGTTGAAAGAAGCTTGATCGATTACCGGCCCCATGTATGTGCCAACTTCTTCTGGGCTGCCCATTGTTAGAGTCTTAGTAAGAGCTACAGCTTTTTCTAAAACTTCGTCATACACGTCTTGGTGGATAACGGCACGAGATCCAGCAGAACATTTTTGTCCAGAGAATCCGAATGCAGAGTAAACGATTGAGCTAGCTGCTAATTCAAGATCAGCGTCACGGTCAACAACAACTGTGTCTTTTCCGCCCATTTCAGCAATTACACGCTTCAACCAGATTTGGCCAGGGTGTACTTTTGCTGCGCGCTCATAGATACGGCAACCAACTTCACGAGAACCTGTGAATGATACAAAACGCGTTTTCGGGTGGTCTACTAGGTAATCACCGATCTCTGCTCCGCTTCCAGGAACAAAGTTAAGTACACCTGCAGGAAGTCCTGCTTCTTCCATCACTTGAACGAACATCGCTGCAATAACCGGAGTTGAGTTCGCTGGCTTCAACAATACTGTGTTACCAGAAACGAACGCAGCTGCTGCAGTACCTGCCATGATCGCAAACGGGAAGTTGAATGGAGAGATAACGATACCTACTCCAAGTGGAATATAGTTAAATTTATTGATTTCGCCATCGCGGCTTACTACTGGTTGTCCAGCTTTAAGTTTGATCGCTTGACGTGCATAGTATTCTAAAAAGTCGATAGCTTCAGCTGTGTCAGCGTCTGCTTCTTTCCATGGCTTACCTGCTTCTTTTGTAAGCATAGCGGAGAATTCATATTTACGGCGGCGGATGATCGCTGCTGCACGGAACAAGATGTTCGCGCGGTGCTCAGGATCCCACTTTTTCCAAGATTCGAAAGCTGTTAATGCAGCTTGCATCGCTTGCTCAGCATGATCTTGAGTCGCTTTAGAAACAGATCCAATCACTTCTTCTTTGTTAGCTGGATTTATAGAAACAATCTTCTCATCTGTCGTGATTTTTTCACTGCCGATAACAAGTGGAAACTCTGTACCAAGCTTTGAGTTAATAAGCTTCAAGCCTGCTTCATAAGCTTCCTTGTTTGCAGGAACTGAAAAATCCATAAATGGTTCATGACGGTATTCACGTGTCATAATAAATTCCCCTCCTATTAAAGCGTTTTCATTATTGGGTTTCCCACGTTCATTCTACATGAACATAGCGGTTTGTTCAAACAAACTGATAATAGTCAGAATTCTTTATTTTCAAGGGATATCGTGCATTTTTGTATCTTTTTTCTTTGTAGTGAATGAATAGTAAAGTTTTTCGTGATTTGTTTAGAAGATTTAAAGTGTGAAACGAATAAATATGAGTTTTAGTCGCTGTTAAGTATATTTTTCCAAGAGAGTCCTTGAAAGTGGTTCACTTTTGTTCAATATAGTTCCGTTTTGTACTGCACAGAGCTGTCTTCAGGTGGTCGCGATGCAATTTCAAGTGGTAACATGCGTGTTATCAGTGCTCACAACCACTTTACAGGTGAAAAAGAAGCATTTTCAGGTGGAAACAGCCAATTTAGCGGCGAACGCGTAACAAATATAAAAACACGTACCGTAAAATTTTCAAACCATAGTTCCATTGATGGCTGCATCCCCAGGAACTTCTCACCTTGCACAACAAAAGCCCACTAACCTTAAAGGTAGTGGGCTTTCTTAAATCTTTATTTACGATAAATATGCACAAACGGTTCTTCTTGCGTTGTTTCGTCCTTTACGATGAGCGCCTCTGGCTGATCGACAGCTGAACCGATATATACTTCTACTGGCACATTCGGCAGCTCGCCTAGTGCAGACGTCGCCACGAACTGGGTAAAGGAGATGATCTCTGCTTTACCGCGGAACTGAACAGGAATCTCTAGCGTCATACGCTCTAGGTTACCGTCTTTATAGTAGCCTTTCCCGATTACGCCGATATAGTTAGGAAAATACTCCTGAACCTTTGATTTAAAAGTGGTGAACTTTTCGTAGTCACTTCGCTTCTTTTTTGAAGCTGCGTCAGATGGGAACAGCACATAATCTTCATCTACGTCTTCCCATGAACTTACTGAGCTGCTTCCTTTTTTCACAACGCCTGAAGCAAAGAAGTTTCCAGGTGTTACAGAATCACGTTCTTCTTCTTGATATAGAGCAAATACGATCGGCACATCTTTAAGCTTTGGATCTGTGCGCAAACGGCTTGCCACTTGTCCAGCTATTTTCTGTGCTTCTTGTTTCACTTTTTCACGCTCAAGCTTAACTTCACCAGGATAGATCAAGCCTTGTTGGTTAACGTCATAGTAGTACGTGGAGTTAAAGGATAACCCGACTACCACACCGCCAAGCTTTACTTTTCCATCACCGCTCTGAACGAGGTAGTTATGCTCAAGAACATACGAAAGATATTTAGGGTTGTTCTTGTTTGCTTCTAGCATCTTATCTTTGTAGCCTGGGTCACCTTCGTCTACTTTTACACCTAGCTTAGGATTCAATCCTGTTTGGTCTAGCTTGCTCTTGCTTTTTCCAGGCTCTTCATCTGCTCTCTTCAGCCAATTCGTTACTGTTGGCTCATTGAGATATTGTCCTTCTTGGAAAAAGTACTTGTCTGTACTGAATGTGTCTTGAGCGATGCGCATCAAGCCCATCTCAAACTCGTTGATATCAAGCCGGTTATCAACGCCATAACGAATTACACCACGAGCACCACCTGGTTCGAACGGAAAAATACTTCGATAGTACTTTTCACCAGTGTTAATTTCCCCTGTTATAATCGCTTTCTCATCTTTTTTGCCCTTTTCTTGCACGATCTTTTCTTCTTTTTCCAGCTCATCGCCACCCCAGCAGCCGGTCAAAAGCAGTAAAGTACTTAAGAAAAGGAGCCCAACCCGTTTCATCATTACGGACACTCCTCTAGTATTGTTGGTTAGCTCTCGCCAATCTTATTTGTTAAGCTCGTCCACCAATTTTTGCTCATCCCAGATTTCAATACCCAGCGTCTTCGCTTTATCAAGCTTAGATCCAGCATCTTCTCCTGCGATCAGCATATCTGTATTCTTACTCACGCTTCCAGTCACTTTCGCTCCTAGGCGCTCCAATTTTTCTTTTGCATCATTACGAGTCAGAATCGACAGTTTACCTGTTAACACCACCGTTTTTCCTGCAAAAGGTGTATCCAGATCTTCAACCTTTACAAGCTTCGGACCTTTGTATTCCATGTTCATACCTAACGTTTTTAGCTCTGCTACGAGCTCGTGCACTTCTGGCTTCGAAAAATAAAGAAGGATAGAGTCAGCCATCTTTTCACCGATCTCTTCAACAGCTAAGAGTTCCTCTTTAGAAGCACTCATCAAACCATCCATCGATTCAAAACGCTGTGCGATCGTCTTTGCCGCTTTCGCTCCAACGTGACGAATGCCAAGCCCAAATAGAAGGCGCTCTAATGAATTTTCTTTCGACTTTTCAATCGCTGCAAGCAAATTATCTACCGACTTCTCACCCATACGCTCTAATTCTAACAGTTTCTCGCGCTCTAGCTTAAACAAATCGGCAAAGTTTTGAATTAATTTTTCCTTAAATAGCTGTGCGACTACTTTTTCACCAAGCCCATCAATGTTCATGGCGTTTCGGGATACGAAGTGAATGAATCCTTCTCGAATCTGTGCCGGGCATTGCGGGTTCAAGCACCTTAACGCCACTTCCCCGTCTAAACGCTCTAGCTTGCTGTCGCACTCTGGGCACTCTGTTGGCATATTAAAATCGATCTCATCACCAGTACGGCGCTCTGTGATCACATTCACGACTTCAGGGATGATGTCACCGGCTTTTTTAACAACCACATAATCACCGAGCTTGATATCTTTTTCACGGATCAAGTCTTCATTATGTAAAGAAGCACGCTTTACCGTCGTTCCCGCTACTAAAACAGGCTGCAGCAGTGCAGTGGGAGTCACGACACCTGTACGTCCTACGTTCAACTCGATGCCTTCAAGCTTTGTTACCACTTCTTCAGCTGGGAACTTATACGCGATCGCCCAACGCGGGTTCTTCGCCGTGAATCCTAGCTCCTCTTGCTGATACAGAGAGTTCACTTTGATTACGATTCCATCGATTTCATACGGAAGGTCTGGTCGCTTCTCCTGCCAGCTATTCACATATTCGATGACTTCTTCGATGTTCGCGCACTTTTTCCATTCTGGATTCGTTTTAAAACCTAAGTGGTTTAAGTATGTTAAGCTTTCGTCGTGCGAATCGACCGAATGACCTTCAAGCTTTCCTACACCATAAAGAAAAATATCGAGATTACGGCTCGCTGCAATCTTTGGATCAAGCTGACGAAGAGAACCCGCTGCTGCGTTCCGTGGATTCGCAAAAAGCTCTTGTCCTTCTTCTTCTCGATGTGCATTCAGCTTTTGGAAGGATTTCTTCGGCATGAACGCCTCGCCTCGTACTTCAAGCATCACATCTTCTTTTAACTTAAATGGAATAGAACGGATCGTTTTTAAATTATTCGTGATATCCTCACCGATTGTGCCGTCACCGCGTGTAGCTCCACGAACAAAACGACCATCTTGATACGTGAGGGATACGGCTAGTCCGTCGATCTTGAGTTCGGCAACATACGATACGTTCGAACCTACACCATCTCTTACACGGCGGTCAAAATCTCGCAGATCTTGATCGTTGAAGGCATTGCCGAGGCTCAGCATCGGTACGGTATGTTCTACTTTTTCAAAAAAGTCCAAAACAGCACCGCCTACACGTGAGGTAGGCGAGTGCTCGTCATGAAGTTCTGGATGATTGTTTTCAAGCTCGATCAGCTCTTTCATAAGCTGATCATATTCAGCATCAGGTACAGACGGCTTGTCTAGTACATGATATTCATAATTATATTTTTCTAGCATTTCCCGGAGTTCCAGGATGCGCTCCTTGGCTTGTTCTTCGTTCAACCCGTTCCACTCCTTCTTTTCTTACGCTTTTTCAATCGGGGCAAATTTAGCAAGCAGTCTTTTCACACCTACAGGCTGCGGAAACGCGATGTCGAGTTCCATTGAATCTCCTGAACCACGCATGCTTACAACGGTCCCTGTTTCCCATTTGCGGTGTTTGACTTTGTCGCCTACTCTCCATTCCAGTTTCTCCCCACCAGAAGATTGATAGACAGGTGTAACCATTTTCTTTTTCGGTGCCATGAACGATGGCGTAGCTCCTCCACCCGAGCGAGCACTCGCTCCCCACGGCACAGATGGTTTCTCTTTAACTTCGGTTTCGATAAGATCTTCTGGAATCTCAGCGATAAAACGAGATTCCGGATTTGTCGTCGTACGTCCATAAAGGGTACGCATTCTAGCATTTGTTAAGAATAATTCTTCTTCCGCACGTGTGATCCCAACATATGCGAGACGACGTTCTTCTTCCATCTCATTCTCTTCAAAAAGAGCACGGCTATGCGGGAATACCCCTTCTTCAAGACCCATCAAGAAGACCATCGGAAACTCCAGACCTTTTGCAGAGTGAAGGGTCATCAGTACGACAGATTCTTTCGGCTTATCATCTGCTGCATCTTCATCGAGCTTATCAATATCTGCAACAAGTGCAAGATCAGTTAAGAACGCGATCAATGATTTATCATCTTGTTTCTTTTCAAAGTCTTGCGTAACAGAAATAAACTCGTCGATGTTCTCTAAACGGCTTTGTGCTTCGATCGTTTTCTCAGCTTTTAGCGCATCACGATAGCCCGTCTTGCTAAGCACTTCTTCTGTTAGTTCAGTCACAGAAAGAAATTCCTGCTGACGCGTCCAGTTCGTAACAAACTCTGAAAACTCTCTTAAAGAGTTTGTTGCACGTGCACTAAGACCAATCTGTTCAACTTCTTGAAGCGCTTGATACATGGAAAGATCATTGTTTGCCGCATACTGTGCCACTTTATCCATAGAAGACGCACCAATCCCGCGCTTCGGTACATTTACGATACGTTGCAGTGAAATATCATCGTCTGGATTCGATATCAATCGAAGATACGCTAAGATGTCTTTAATCTCTTTTCTATCATAGAACTTTGTGCCGCCGACGATATTGTACGGAATGTTCGACTTAATCAAAACTTCCTCAATAACACGAGATTGAGCATTTGTTCGATACAGGATTGCGATGTCATTATACGAACGTTTGCCTGATGATACGGCTTCACGAATCTTACCTGTTACGTAATAGCTCTCACCTTGCTCATCATCGCCTTGGTAGTACGTGATGCTTGCGCCATCCGTATTATCTGTCCAAAGATTCTTTGGCTTACGGTTCATGTTGTTTTCGATCACTTTATTGGCTGCTTGAAGAATCTTTTTCGTAGAACGATAGTTTTGCTCTAATAGGATAACTTCAGCATCATTGTAGTCTTTTTCAAACGATAGAATGTTCGCGATATCTGCGCCACGCCAGCCATAGATAGACTGATCAGAGTCTCCTACCACACAAAGGTTGCGGAATCGATCAGCTAGCATTTTAACGAGCATATATTGCGCTCTGTTCGTATCTTGATACTCATCCACATGAATATATTGAAACTTGCGTTGATAGAACTCGAGCACTTCAGGTACTTTTGCGAAAAGCTGGATCGTCGTCATGATCAGATCATCAAAATCTAACGCCTGGTTCTTACGCAGTCGCTTTTCATAGCCTTCATAAACTTCCTGAACAACACCTTCAAAGTGCCCGTTCGCCACTTTCGCAAAATCTGCTGCTGTTTTTAGTTCGTTCTTTAAAGAGGAAATCGCGCTTAAAATTCCACGAGGTTCGTATTTTTTCGGATCATAGTTCAGATCTTTCAATACCGCTTTTACAACAGACAATTGATCTGTCGCATCTAAGATCGTAAAGTTACGGTTAATTCCGATTCGATCGATATCACGACGCAAAATGCGTACGCACATGGAGTGGAACGTAGAAATCCAGATCTCTTCTGCTACTGGTCCTGTAATCTTTGCGACCCTTTCCTTCATCTCTCGTGCTGCTTTATTTGTAAACGTGATCGCAAGAATGTTCCATGGAGCCACTTCTTTTTCCATCATTAAATAAGCGATACGGTGAGTTAATACTCTCGTCTTACCGCTTCCCGCACCAGCCATCAATAACAACGGCCCGTCTGTATGTTTTACTGCCGCTTTCTGCTCAGGATTCAGTCCTGATAATAGCTTTTCAATCATTTGATGCATACTCATTCTTCATTCACCGCCCGAACATATATTCTTATTTTTATTCTCACTCATTTTTGAGATTTTATCAACTTTTACTTAACCGCTTCAACCGTTTCAATCGCCGCGTTTACATCGTCGTAAATAACGTTTCCGACAACAACTGTATCCGCAAACTCTGCCATCTCTCTTGCTTGTTCAGCCGAATGAATGCCGCCTCCATAATAGAGGATCGTGTTTTCAAGTGCGCCCTTTACTTGGCGAACGATTTCGACATCACCGTATTTGCCGCTGTATTCCAAATAAAAGATCGGAAGCTTAAACATTTTTTCGGCCAAGCGGGCATATGCTACAACATCATCTGCCGAGAGATCACTGTCGGCACTCGAACGTTTTGCAGCCGCACAATCTGGATTTAAGATGCAATACCCTTCTGTAAGAATCTCGTCCCAGTTCATGATGTCGCCAAATTCTTTTAGTGCTTCTGTATGAAGCCCCGTAATGAAGTTAGCATCCTTTGCATTTAATACGGTAGGAATATAGTAAAAATCGAATCCTGGTGTAAGTGATTCGATATTAGATACTTCAAGCACACAAGGAACCGCAAATCTGCGTATTCGTGACATAAGGTCTAACGTATTATCAAGCGTTACGCCACTGGATCCCCCGACGATAACAGCGTCCGTTCCGCTCTCACAGATCTTTTCCAGGTCACTGTCACTGATCTCTTTATCAGGGTCTAGCTTAAACACATGCTTCCATTTTCGATAATCAAACATTGTGTTCTTCCTTTCATGTTTAGAAACACCCGTGCCTGCCATTTTAACAAGCCAGTTCTGTACTTCTGCATTATAACAAAAATAAGGTTCTCACTCTATGATTCATCATGTGGAAAGATTGTGAAGTTCATACTGCTTTTTGGGAGGAATAGCTATGCTTATGTGGCATATCGACGACGAAATCATGCTAAAGCAAGCAGACGTTAAAGAATCCGATAACATCTATAGATTGCTAGAGAAATCACGTCATCATCTTGGACCGTGGATCAGCTGGGTCGATTATACCCAATCTAGCGGTGAGATGCGGCAGTTCATAAAAACGGTGAACAAAAAGATGAAAGACCAGACAGATGTTGTTCTTTTTATTTGGTATCGCGGACAAGTAGCTGGCTCTGTTGCTTTATATGATATTAAGTGGCACAACCAGTCTGGTATGCTTGGTTATTGGGTGGGTACAGGATTCGAAGGTCATGGAATCGCACAGCGGGCAGTAAAAGGAATGCTTATGTACGCCTATTACACGTTGATGCTGAATCGCGTGGAGCTGCGTGCTGCGGTTCAAAACGAAAAAAGCATCAAGCTCGCCCGCCGACTAGGCTTCCAAGCGGAAGGCGTTGTCAGGCAGGCAGAATGGATTCGCGGAAACTGCCGCGACCAAGTCCAGATGAGCTTGATGAAGAATGAACTTCATTAAATTTCAGGATTTAAAACGTGAGTGACATATTCTTGTGCGCTTTGTTCTAACGCTACTTCTGACGCACGAATCGCGCTATGAAAAACGAATGGCGAGATGTAACGAGTTCCGATCAAGTTAGAAGTCGCTTGGAACGGACGAAGCAATTCGCTGATCGTATAGTGGTTGTAGCCGCCAGCTTTATAAGAGAAGTCTGGTCCTCCTGTTGAAATCGCAAGTACTAACTCTTTTCCATGTAATGCGTCGCCTCCAGGACCATAAGCCCAACCGAACGCTAGTACTTGATCTTGCCATTCTTTTAAAAGTGAAGGTGAGCTGTACCAGTAGAACGGAAATTGTAACACGATGCGATCGTGTTGAAGCAACATGCGCTGTTCTTCTTCAACGTTGATTTTTCCGTCCGGATACAGATCGTAAAGTTTTCGAACCGTAACATGGTCCTGTTTCTCTATTTCCTCAGCCCATCTTTTATTTACTGTAGAGTTCTGTAGATTCGGATGTGCGATAATGACGAGTGTCTTTTTCATTGATAGATCTCCTTTTTTAGGCTGTTTTCGTTTGCATTGAAGCTTGTGTAAGTAGTTGATTTACACTCCAGGTCGCTCGCTTTCCACGGGGCGTACGGTGAGCCTCCTGCCGCTACGCGCCTTTAGGAGTCTCCACCTGGCCGCTCGTCCCGTAGGAGTCGGCAACCTTGCGTTACAATCAACTTGCAATGACGAGGGTATAAAAGATTTAAAAGCAACAAATGCTGCAGAAAAGGAGCCTTATACTAATAAAATGACATTTGCTTGTACAAACAACTCAAATGATAAAGATGAGAGCTCTTATGACTCGAGCTGCCCTGCTGCTAGATGTGTGGCTTTTGTGAGTGCTTTTCCTTCTTCTTCTCCTAAAAGATCGGAGTATGTTTGGTAAAGATCTTTCCATGCTTTTTCGAGATCTGTTTGAATCTCAATGCCCGCTTGTGTCGGATGGATGTGCGACATCTTTCCTTGGACCTTACGCTCTGCAAGTCCCTTAACAACAAGCTTATCCACAAATCTTGTAATCGTACTTGGTGTCATGTGTAGTTCTTCCGCCAATTCCGATTGAGAAATTCCAGGTTTGTTGTTTACGAGCATCATCATAAAGCCATGAGTAGGCGTAATGCCAGTTGGTCTAAACGATTCCTCAGCCATTTTCGATATCACGCGAGAAAGTTTGTTCACGGTAAAATATAAACAGTTTTCTAGATACTTTTCGGGCATTTTAGCACCTCTTTTACATCATTATTGTTGTTTGTACATACAACTATAAATTGTAGTGTGATTTCTGTCAATATTTTAAGTATATAAGGGTCCTTGGCTGTCGCCAAGTTTACATTTTAGTGTTTTACAAGGGGGTAAGTCTACCGTGCTGGCTTGAATCCTAAAGTTTATGCTCTCAATCCACAAGTTTGGGTGCTCAATCCACGAGTTTTAGGGTTGAATCCTAAAGTTTTTACAGTTTATCCACGAGTCTACAATCCTCGACATCTATCGACAAGCCTAAAACTACTCCCGCTACATACACTACCCTCACAAAATACAAAAAACCCACCTCTCAGGCAGGTTTTCGTCTCATTATTTTGCTTCTTCTTCTTCATGAACGCGGTCGAGTACCATCGCGTATGCGTCGTTTCCAAAATTCAAGCAACGTTTTACACGTGAGATGGTCGCTGTGCTCGCTCCTGTTTCACTCTCGATCTTGTGATAGGTTTTTCCTTCACGAAGCATGCGCGCTACTTCAAGTCGCTGCGCCAAAGATTGAATCTCGTTCATCGTACAAAGATCATCAAAGAATCGATAGCATTCTTCCATATCCTTCAGCGATAAAACCGATTCAAAAAGCTGATCTAGTGCTTTTCCTCGTAGTTTATCAATTTGCATGAAACATGCACTCCTTTTTATTGCATCTTAACCGAATCTTCCATTCCACTCGGTACAATGTTAATCCATGTCTTTCCTGGAACGAACGCTCCACCGTCCGGAACGATTCTTCCGTTTTCGTTTTTCCACGAAATGTTTTGTGCGACACCATTCTGAATCAGAATCGCATCTCCGCCTGACGTTAAGTTGATCTCTCGTCTGCCGGCATCATCGATTACCCGGTGAGCCGCTTCAACAATGAATACATTGCTTACCGTAATGGGTGTTTCGGTCTCACGATCTATCGTTGGTTCATTGTTGCTGCTTCTCGCGTACGTCTTCTTTTTGTTAGAGTACGTAAATCCTACTGTTTCCCCGCCTGGATAGGAAATCATAATCTCTTTTGCAGATGCGCCTTCTATTGTTTTAGCACTTTTACTAGTTAAAAACGAAAGCATATCCAGATCATCCGATTGCTCTGCGCCGATTTTCTCCATCCCTTTTTGAATATTTTCATAGGTGATGTAAGAGTTATGAGGCGCTTTTCTAAAATCAGCTCGATTGAAAAGAACACCATCGTAATCCATTCCGTTCAGGTGATCAATCGTTCCGCTATCGAGAATCTCTTTCGCTTCAGGACTGAATCCGTGTGCCACGAATAATGAATGATAGCCACGTGAGAGTTCGATGTAATAATCTCTCGCGCTGCGAACTGGTCCTACTACTTCTGGCATCTCACTTTGGAAGATCGCTAAGAAGCGTGTAAGTTCTCCCTCAGCTAATACTTCGTAAACGATGTCAGCTTTATGAAGTCCAGATTGCGATCGTGCTTTCGGGTGGTTGTTCACCATGACCGAAACTGCACGATGATCTACCTCTTCATTCGTTCCCAAGCCAGTGAGTGGATAAACAGAAGAGTACTCCTCTTTTTTTGAATCCGTAGCTTCAGCTTTATCTACTTTACCGTCTTCTAAGACTTTATCTGTTGCGTCCTTACATGCAGACAGCGTTAATACCGTGATCATCGCCATCAAGATGATGTACCACTTTTTCATTGGGCTCACTACCTTTGTATCGTATTATTTTGCCCAATCCTTTTCTATATTAACGCATAATCGAAGGAAAGAGTAACCCTTTCTTTTTAACATCGTAAATGCCTCTTTGCGTAATGCGGATGTATGGCAAGTGTGTGGAAGAGAAAAACAAAAGCGAATAGATTGGATCTTCGTATTGGTATCCTCTTTCTCTTAGTGCGTTCGTTAATCTTTTCTCTTCTACCACTAGTTCTTCTATACTAAGATTCGACATTCCTCCCGCTAAAGGAAGTTTTATCTCAGCAACGATCTCGCCTCTCTCCGCAAGAACGATGCCTCCGCCGACTTCTTTTAAGCGTTCGAACGCCACAGCCATATCTTTTTTGCTTTTTCCGATGATCAGAAGATCTCCCGTATTGGAATACGAGCTCGCAAAGCCATACAGATTTTTCGCAAAACCCTTTACGACCGTATTGATTCTCCACTTTCCTTCTTTATCGATCAGCATTAAGAAACACTCGTCTGATTCCTCGTTAATCTCTTCAGAAAAAGGATTGATCGATACATTATATGGCCGTGTGATGACACTATTGTACATTTCTATACCAACGAGACCAGAAAACTGAAAATCCTCGTCTTGAAGGTCCCATGTGATCTCTCTTTTTCGGATACCATGACCTTCCCAATCAAAGTCAAAATCTCGATCCTCACTAACATCCTTACCGTCACGCTTCATCCATTTTCCTTTTGCCAAAACAGATTCAGGCAGAGGATTTGTTACGTCATCTAAAATATTTAAATGTGCGACTCGTCCTGCGGCAACCATACCGAAGAGGTGATCCAGACCATAATATCTAGCCACGTTATAAGAGACCATCATATACGCATCCACTGGATCAAGCCCTGCTTCAAGCGCAATCTCTAGCATCTTATCGGTAACCCCTTCTTCATAAAAAGCAGGTGTAGAACCGTCTGTCGTCATAAAGATGCGCTCAAAGTTCGTGATCCCTTCTTCTTTCATCTGACGCAACAGCTTCGGCAGATCGGGACGAATCGAAGAATAACGAAGCGACACTTGAAGACCAGCATTCAACCGGTCCATGACTTCCGTACCTGTCATCGCTTCATGATCACAGTCCACACCGAGTAACGTCATCGCCGTTAACGTTTTTTCAGAAGCTCCTGGCAGATGCCCTTCGATCTTCTTTCCGGCTTTCTTCGTCTTCAGCATCCAATGCAACAGCGTATCATCGCCATGCAGCACTCGCGGCCAGCTCGTTAATTCGCCGCCTTGAAGAACGTATGGGCTCTCGAGAAGCTGTCTAACGCTTTTTTCGGAAAAATAATTCTCTTCTTCTAGTAGCTCTGTTTGCGCGTCATACCGGCACCACCAAAAGAAATTAGAAGGCAGATCGTTCACGTCCTCCATAAAAGAAAGCGCTTTCGAAATACTCATTTCAAAAAGCAGCATAAAGTTATCGGCTAAAAATACGGACGTTCCACGCTGCAATGCATATCGCGAGAGCGACTGGGGATTATAAAGTTGAAATGGATGACAATGAGGTTCAATATATCCCGGCACAACAAACTTACCTTCTAGATCTGTGATTTCCGTTCCTGTTGTTTGTTCAGGCATCTTTTCGCCTACATAGACGATGCGGTCTTGAAGGATCCAGATGTTTGCTTTTACCCATTTTTTAAGAGCTGTGTTCAAATAAGTAGCGTTTGTTAAGACAAGCGACGGTGCCAATTCACCCTGAATGACGGCCACTTGTTTGCGCATTTGCGCTTTTGTCCAAAAAGCAATGTGTTGGTTCATGTTGGATCACCTGTCTTCTCTCTGAAAATTTCGTTTTTTCAAGAATACCATATTCGCTAAGTAAATTGGTGAAAATTGAAAGGAGTATCACAATGAGACAAAATATTGGTTTAGTTAATAGTATGATTCGTATTATTGCGGGTCTGACACTGCTTTCTGTTTATACAGCAAAGCTGACAAGAAAGCCTTACAAAGAGTCATACATCCTTATGATCTTAATGGGTGCGATGAAAGTAGCAGAAGGAATCGTTCGCTACTGCCCAGTGACTGACCTTCTTCACAAAAGCAAAGAAATGAACGACATGGATCTTGGTAACATCGCGGAAGAAGGTTCGCCGTTCAACCCTTCATAATAAGAAGGAGGCACCACTATGCCCACTCATTCTTTACTAAAAGGCAACAGACCTCTGTTCAGTTTATTGGTCGTTGTCTTTATTACCCATCTTGGCTCGTATCTTGTCTTGCCTGTTCTTCCTATCCTCTTAAAAGTGGAAACCGGACTAACAGCGGCACAGATTGGTTTTACTCTCGCTGTTATCTCGATCTTCATGCAAGTCGGAAGTGTGGTCGGAGGCGTATTCGCTGATCGGACAGGAAGACGCTTCATCATCGCACTTGGTGCTTTAATACGGGCTGGCGGGCTGATAGGTTTCGCTTATTTTTCAACTTATTCACTGATCCTTTTAACAGCTGCGATCTCTGGGTTAGGTCTTGGGCTTAATGCCCCTTCTACAAAAGCTTTTATTTCTTCACTCGTTAAGGCGGACATGAGATCTACTGCTTTTTCGTTGCGCGGTATTTTTGCCAATATTGGAATGGCCATTGCTGGATTAACTGTGTTCGCTTTATTTACAGGAAGTTCGAAACTTATCTTTATCACCGCTGCTGTTATTTATTTAGGAGCAAGCGTGATCAGTTGGTTCTTCTTGCCTGCAGGGTGTGGGGACGAAAATTGCCGGGAAGTAAAGTGGAGTGAATATCGACAAGCTTTGAAGAACATACCTTTTCTTGTTTTTGTGATGGCTACCATTTTTGTTTGGGCGCTTTACGTACAGTTTGCACTCGTGCTCCCGCTTCGAGCTGAAAATGTCCTGTCCAATGGAAAAGACATCAGCATCATCTGGACCATCAACAGCATCACGGTCATATTAGCTCAAACGCTTATAACAAAAAATATTATCCGAAACATTCATCCCTTGACTTCTGTTGGTATAGGGGCGATCTGTATCGGATCAGCTCTCGGAAGTTTATATTTTGCGAACACTTTATTTTTCTTTGTTTTTACCGGAATCATCTTTATCACTGGTGAGATGCTGATCATGCCAACGTTGGATACGTCGATCTCACAGCTTGCGGCTGCCCGGTTTCTTGGGATGTTCTTTGGATTAGCCAGCGTTTTCACAGGGATTGGGGAAGCGATTGGAAATTCAATCGGAGGACGTTTGTTTGAAGTGGCAGATGGCGGACAAAGTGCTGTTCCTTATGTAACATACGTGATAGCAGGATTTGTCATTTTTATAGGGATGCAGTTGTTGCGCCGGTGGAATCCGTTGTCTATCATACAGCCGCCTAAACTCATGCCAACGGCAGCTCCGAACACGGATTCAGCCACATCTCATCCAAATCCAATTAATGAAGGCTGACAAACAAGGTTTTGATCAACCATTGTCCGTCAGCCCTCAATTTCAATATAGGAGGTTAGCAGCAATATGAGTTATGAATACTTAATGGATACTGCTTTTCTTTATATCTTGCTTATCGGCGGAATCATCGCCATCTCGTTTGTATTTATTAAGAAGAGACGTGCGAAATAGCTCGAAACCCGATATCTTTTCGATAAAAAGAGCCTTCGCACGTGATTTTCTTCATTTCTCTGTAGACGTTGTCCTGAGCTTCACTTAGTGAATGTCCTTTAGAGACTACCAATAACACCCGGCCACCATCAGTTAAAAGAGATTCATTTTCTCTTTTCGTACCAGCATGAAAAACGGTAGAATCACCTGAAATGTTTTCTAGCCCCGTGATCGCTTGAGGTTTTGAAGAAGAAACCGGGTAACCATCGGATGCAAGAACAACACCTAGTACGGATTCTTCAGACCATTTAAGTTCCGGCTTTTTGCCGTTTAAAAGGGATAAAAGAAGATCAGCTAGATCATTTTGCAAGCGCGGCAGAATCACTTGTGTTTCCGGGTCACCGAAGCGCGCGTTAAACTCGATCACTTTCGGACCATTCTTTGTTAAGATTAAGCCCGCATAAAGAATCCCTGTAAAAGGAGTGCCTTCTTGTTTCATCGCAGAAACGGTTGGCTGAACGATCTCTTTTATCGCTTTTTGGATGTCAGCGTCAGAAATTTGAGGAACGGGTGAGTAAGCCCCCATCCCACCTGTGTTCGGTCCCTTATCTCCGTCATACGCACGTTTATGATCTTGTGCGATTTCCATCGGAAGGACAATCTCGTCATGCACGAAAGACATTAACGAAAATTCTTCCCCTTCCAAGAATTCTTCAACAACTACCGTTTCACTCGCAGAACCAAAGCGTTTGTCCACCATCAGCTCATGTAGACCCTCTTCCGCTTCTTCTAAGGTCATTGCCACAATGACACCTTTACCTGCCGCAAGCCCGTCCGCTTTCAACACGATTGGTGCTCCTTTTTCTCGAACATATGCTAGAGCTTCATTGTAATTCGTAAACGTTTCAGAAGCAGCTGTTGGGATGTCATACTTTTTCATAAGATCCTTCGCGAACGATTTTGAGCCTTCGATCTCTGCTGCTGCTTTAGACGGACCGAAGATAACAAGGCCTTCTTCTGTGAAACGATCTACGATGCCTTCTAGTAAAGGGACTTCAGGTCCAACGAATGTTAACCCTATTTTGTTTGTTTTTGCAAAAGTTATAAGCTCATCGATGTTGGTTTCTTTGATGGAAACACATGTTGCTTGTTGAGCCATGCCTGGGTTTCCTGGTGCAGCAAACACTTGTGTGACGCTCGGGCTGTTGGCAAACTTCCACACGAGCGCATGTTCACGTCCACCTTTGCCGATTACAAGAACGTTCATGGTTGCTACCTCCTTTTTTAAATAAACAGAAACGACCGCATGAACCGCTTCTGTTTATTTTTTCTATATAGAATACAGAGCGTTGGAAGATCTTTAAAATCTTTTTCATCATTGAATAGTTGATTGGAGTGCAAGGTGCGAGACTCCTGGGGGATCAGCGGGACAGGTGAGACTCTTAACAGCGCAGAGCGCTAAGAGGCTCACCGCACGCCCCCCGGAAAGCGAGCAACCTGGAACGGAAATCAACCCTTCTACGCACTCCTGAGCCAAAATGATTAGTGCTTAAAGTGTCTTACGCCTGTGAACACCATCGTGATGCCGTGCTCGTCTGCTTTTTTGATAGAATCTTCATCCTTGATCGATCCGCCTGGCTGGATAATCGCTGTAACACCAGCGCGTGCCGCTGCTTCTACGGTGTCATCCATTGGGAAAAATGCATCTGACCCTAGAGCAGAACCTTTTGCACGTTCGCCCGCTTGCTCGATCGCGATTTTCGCTGCGCCAACGCGGTTCATCTGACCCGCACCAACACCTACTGTCATTTCATTTTTCGCTAAGACGATCGCATTTGATTTCACGTGTTTTACCACTTTCCAAGCAAGCTTCAAATCTTTCCACTCTTGCTCAGTCGGCTGGCGTTTTGTAGGAATCGTCACGTTCGCATCATCCAACCCGAAAACGTCTTCTTCTTGAACTAACATTCCGCCAGAAACGGTTGTGATTTTTTTGGCGATTCCTTTGCCTTCTGTAAAATCTAATTTTAATAAACGGATGTTTTTCTTTTTCGTTAGGATCTCTAACGCTTTCACTGTAAATGAAGGAGCGATGATGATCTCTAGGAAAATCTCACTCAATTTTTGAGCTGTTTCTTCATCTATTTCTGTGTTAGCAGCGATGATGCCGCCGAAGATCGATACAGGGTCTGCTTCAAACGCACGGGTGTACGCTTCAAGGATCGTTGAGCCTGTTCCAACGCCACATGGATTCATGTGCTTAACCGCAACAACAGCTGAATCAACGAACTCTTTTACGATCGAAAGTGCTGCATCTGCGTCGTTGATGTTGTTGTACGAAAGCTCTTTTCCGTGAAGCTGTTCAGCGTCTGTTAAAGAGAGCGTGTTCTTCAGTGGCGTCGAATAAAACGCGGCTTTTTGATGAGGGTTCTCACCATATCGAAGGTCCTGTTTCTTTTCATATGTTACCGTGTAGGATTCCGGGTGCTCCTCTTCTACAGCTGCTGTTAAATATTCAGCAATCAACGCATCATAAGCCGCTGTATGACGGAACGTCTTCGCAGCAAGTCTTCGGCGCGTCTCTTCACTTACAGCTCCTGCACCATCAAGCTCATCCGCTACTGTCTCATAGTCTGCCGGATCGACTACGACTGTTACGTAAGCATGATTTTTTGCTGCCGAACGAAGCATGCTCGGTCCGCCGATGTCGATGTTTTCGATTGCGTCAGCGAATGTTGTTCCTTCTTTTGCGATCGTCTCTTTGAACGGATAAAGGTTTACGACTACAAGATCGATCGGAGAGATCTCATTTTCTTGCATCGCTGTTTGATGTGTCTCATTATCTCGAACAGCGAGTAAACCGCCATGAATTTTTGGATGAAGCGTTTTGACACGCCCGTCCATGATCTCAGGAAAACCAATCACTTCGGAAATACCGATTACAGGAATTCCTGCGTCTTGTAACGCTTTTTTTGTTCCGCCTGTAGAGATGATCTCTACGCCGTGATGAGCTAGTTTTTCTGCAAAGTGAAGTAATCCTTCTTTATTTGAAACGCTTATGAGTGCACGTTTGATCGTCAATGTAAGATGCCTCCTACGGTGTCTTTTTGTAATAGTTTGTTGATGATAGCTGGGTATAGTTGGTGTTCTGCTTTTTGGATACGCTGCTGTAAGGTTTGCTCTGTATCGCCAGGCAATACGGGGATTCTTACTTGTTCGATGATCGGCCCTGTATCCATCCCACTGTCTACATAATGAACCGTTACACCTGTTTCGGCAACGTTTGCTTTCAATGCTTGTCCGACCGCATCCTTGCCCGGAAATGCCGGCAGATACGACGGGTGGATATTGATGATACAGCCTTCATACGCTTTTAATAACACCTCACCAACCAGCCTCATATATCCTGCGAGAACGATAAATTCTACTCCATAGGATTGAAGTTCAGAAACGATTTCCTTTTCAAAATCAGCTTTTGATGCAAATGTTTTAGGCAAGAACGAGTACGTCGGAATCCCGAAGTGGCGCGCACGGTCGATCACCTTTGCCCCTGGTTTATCACATACTAAAAGCTCGATATCCGCTTGAAGCTCACCTGCTTCAACCGCGTCTACGATGGCTTGAAAGTTACTTCCGCTTCCAGAAGCAAATACAGCTATTTTTCTCATTCGATGTTTCCTCCGCCAAAGATCACGCCTTCACCTTGTTTCACGCGACCAATGATGTAAGGCTTCTCGCCTGTTTCTTCTAAAAGGCGGATGATCGGGAGCATATTTTCTTCTGAAACCGAGAGCACCATACCAATTCCCATGTTAAATGTTGTGAACATCTCTTTGCGTGTCAGATTTCCTTTTTCTTCGATCAGATCAAAGATGGGAGGAACCGGCCATGAACCATAATCTACTTCCGCAGCAAGACCTTCTGGCAGCATACGAGGAATGTTTTCAATGAATCCGCCGCCTGTAATATGAGCAACACCGTTCACATCAAACTGATTGAACACTTCAAGCAACGGTTTTACATAGATACGAGTCGGTGTTAACAGCTCTTCACCTAATGTTTTAGATAAACTTTCGATTTGTTCGTTCAGATCAAGACCTGCGTTTTCTAATAAAACTTTACGAACGAGTGAAAAACCATTGGAATGAAGACCGTTTGAAGCAAGTCCGATCAATACATCATTCTCACCGATAGAAGAACCGTTAATCAGCTTTGATTTTTCTGCGATTCCAACCGTAAACCCGGCAAGATCATACTCTTCACTGCTATACATGCCAGGCATCTCTGCTGTTTCTCCACCGATGAGCGCACAACCTGCTTGTCCACAGCCATCCGCGATCCCACTAACGATCTGCTCAATCTTCTCAGGGTGAAGCGTGCCGCAAGCAATATAGTCCAGGAAATAAAGCGGCTCCGCGCCTTGTGCTACGATGTCGTTTACGCACATCGCAACCGCATCCACACCAATCGTGTCATGCTTATCCGCCATGAACGCAAGCATCAGTTTTGTCCCTACACCATCTGTTCCGGAAACGAGCACCGGCTCTTTATGTGAGAATCCGGATAGATCGAACATCGCCCCAAATCCACCAAGACCCGCTAATACTTCCGGACGCTTCGTTCTGAGTGCATGCTTCTTGATGCGATCGACCGCTTCATATCCTGCTTCGATGTTCACACCTGCTTGCTTATATGCTTCTGCCATCGTCTTCTCCCCCTTTAAACAAGCTCTTTTTCATATGGTAAAACAGTATCTGGATAAATTTCCGTTGGATATCGTCCTGTAAAACAAGCTAAACATTGTCCGCAGTTCGGTTCAGCATTCGAACGTCCGATGCCTTCCATCAACCCCTCTACGGAAATAAACGATAAGGAATCAGCACCAATAATCTCACGAATCTCATCAACCGAATGCTTAGATGCAATCAGTTCTGCGCGTTCGGACGTATCGATGCCGTAATAGCACGGATGCGCGATCGGTGGCGCTGTTATGCGTACGTGAACTTCTGTAGCGCCTGCAGCACGCAGCATCTTCACGATTCGTCGGCTCGTCGTTCCGCGTACGATTGAGTCATCGACCATCACGACACGCTTTCCTTCTACGATTCCTCGAACCGGGGAAAGCTTCATCTTTACACCAAGTTCACGAAGCTCTTGAGAAGGTTGGATGAACGTACGCCCGACATAGCGATTTTTGATCAACCCGATCTCATATGGAATACCGGATGCTTCCGCATAACCGATCGCAGCTGAGATACTAGAATCAGGCACACCGGTTACAACATCCGCTTCAATCGGCGCTTCTTCATACATCTTTTTCCCAAGACTTTTACGAGCCGCATGAACATTGATTCCTTCGATGTTGCTGTCTGGTCGTGAAAAATAAATATATTCCATCGAACACATAGAGCGTTGTACTGACGTCGAAAAAGTATCAACGGTTAATCCATCTTCATTAATGATCAAAAGTTCTCCCGGCTGCACGTCACGCACATATGTTGCACCGACTACGTCGAACGCACACGTTTCAGAAGCGACCACATACGCATCACCAAGCATACCGAGTGACAATGGACGCAATCCGTTCGGATCGAGCGCTACCATCATCTCGTTTTCTGTCATGACTAAGAACGCGTATGCGCCTTTTAGCATCGTTAAAGCGTTCTGTACTTTTTCTTTTAGTGTAAAATAACCGCTGCGCTTGATCAGATGAGCAAGTACTTCCGTATCTGAAGTTGTTTGAAAGATGCTTCCTTGCGATTCCAGCTGATGCTTTAGCGCGTTGGCATTTACGAGATTCCCGTTATGAGCAAGAGCAAGTGAACTCGTTTGCGAACGGAACAAGAGTGGCTGAACATTGGCAAGCTCATTGCCGCCTGCAGTGGAATACCGGACATGGCCGATTGCACCATGTCCGATCAATCCTTCTAGTTCACCTTTGCTGAACACATCGTTTACTAAGCCGCTTCCTTTATGAATGCGTAACCGTTCACCATCCGTTACAACGATTCCTGCTCCTTCTTGTCCGCGGTGCTGCAGGCTGTGCAGCCCGTAATATGTTAGTTGCGCAGCATCGGGGTGACCCCAGATCCCGAACACACCACATTCTTCGTTTAAGCCTTTGATGTCAGCAAGCATGGAATAGCTCCTTTCCAGGCGTCTTGCATCTCCTGCAGCGTGCAGGATAACAACTCTTCACCCTGCTCATTATCGATCGCTAGACCGCTCTCAGAACGAACAAAACCTATGATTTTTGCGTCTTTTACAAGCTGTTGGAACTCATCTTGATGTTCAGGTTTTACTGTGACTAAGAAACGGGATTGAGATTCTCCGAAAAGACTTCCGATCGGCTCATCTGTTAACGTAACGCTCGCTCCTACTTTACCGTCCATCACAGACTCAGCAAGTGCGACAGATAGTCCGCCTTCTGCAACGTCATGCGCAGATTGAATCAATCCTTTATGAATCGCCGCTAAAAGATCGCGCTGTCTTGTTTCTTCCACTTCTAGATCGATGTGAGGCGCTTTACCAAAGATGCGTCCTTCTTTCATCTTCTGAAGCTCACTTCCGCCAAACTCAGCTTTGCTCTCACCGATTAGAAAGATGATGTCACCCGCTTCTTTAAAGTCTTGCGTCACGATGTGCTTCGTATCTTCAATAAGCCCGACCATACCGATGACTGGTGTCGGGTAAACCGCTACACCGTTCGTTTCGTTATACAGAGATACGTTACCGCCGATGACTGGCGTTGCGAGCTTGTTGCATGCCGCACTCATACCGTCAGCTGATTTCTCTAACTGCCAAAAGATCTCTGGCTTTTCAGGATTTCCGAAGTTTAAGCAATCTGTTACCGCAAGCGGCTGCGCTCCTGAACATACAAGATTACGAGCTGCTTCGGCAACAGCGATCATGCCGCCCACTTCTGGGTCGAGATACAGATAGCGAGAATTACAGTCTGTTGTCATCGCTAGCGCTTTTTTCGTTCCTCTTATTCTTACAACTGCTGCATCCGATCCAGGTGCTACAACCGTGTTCGTACGTACCATATAATCATATTGGTTATAAACCCACTCTTTACTCGCAATCGTAGGCTGCTTCAAAAGAGATAGCAACGTAGATTTGAAGCTAGTAATCTCTGGGAAGTAGTCTTCTTGCGCTTGGAACTCACCATAATAAGCAGGTTCTTTTGATGGCTTATGATAAACCGGAGCATCTTCTGCAAGAGCATCTACCGGTACATCTGCCACGATCTCACCTCTGTGAGTAAGACGCAGTACTTGCTCTTCGATAACCGTTCCAACCGTTACACAATCAAGATCCCATTTTGCAAAGATCTTTTCTACTTCATGCTCACGACCTTTTTCAACAACTAACAGCATGCGCTCTTGAGATTCTGAAAGCATCATCTCGTATGCCGTCATTCCTGTTTCACGCTGTGGAATAAGATCAAGGTTCATCTCAATTCCCATGCCTGCTTTACTTGCCATCTCAGCGGACGAACTTGTAAGACCTGCCGCACCCATATCTTGAATTCCAACAAGCGCATCACAGTTATGAATGAGCTCAAGGCACGCTTCCATAACGAGTTTTTCCATAAAAGGATCTCCAACTTGAACCGCTGGACGCTTTTCTTCTGATGCTTCAGAAAGCTCTTCCGATGCAAACGTTGCACCATGGATTCCGTCACGGCCTGTTTTCGCCCCAACGTACATCACAGAGTTTCCTGCACCCTTCGCTTGCCCCTTCTTAATGTCTTTATGGTCGATCAGACCGACACACATCGCGTTCACGAGCGGATTTCCTTCGTACGATGGATCAAATTGAACTTCTCCACCAACCGTCGGAATTCCGATACAGTTGCCGTAGCCTGCGATTCCCGCTACTACTTGCTCGAACAAATACTTTACGCGTGGTGATTCCAACTCTCCAAAACGAAGCGAGTTCAGCATTGCGATCGGACGCGCTCCCATCGAGAAAACGTCACGAATGATTCCGCCAACACCTGTCGCAGCTCCTTGGTAAGGCTCGATCGCTGAAGGGTGGTTATGAGATTCGATCTTGAAAACAACCGCTTGACCGTCACCGATATCCACGATTCCAGCACCTTCACCAGGACCTTGAAGGACGCGCTCACCTTTTGTCGGGAACTTGCTTAGAACAGGCTTTGAATTTTTATAAGAACAGTGCTCACTCCACATAACAGAGAACAGTCCTGTTTCTGTCCAGTTAGGAGATCTGCCGATAATCTTTTCTACGAGTTCAAACTCTGAATCACTTAAACCCATCTCACGGTATAATTTTTGCTCTTTAATTTGTGAACTTGTTGGTTCATGTTGCAGCGACATAACGTTCCCTCCAGCTCTTCACAATAGATTGAAATAATTTAAGACCATCTTTGCTACCTAACAGCTCATCGACCGCGCGTTCCGGATGCGGCATCATACCAAGCACGTTGCCTTCTTCGTTCGTGATACCGGCAATGTTTTCAACTGATCCGTTCGGATTGTTTTTATATGTGAATACGATCTGATTGTTTGCCTTTAGCTGTTGCAGCGTCTCTTCATCGCAATAATAGTTGCCTTCACCATGTGCGACTGGAACGGAGATCACTTCTCCTTTTTCGTACTGAGTCGTGAAGATCGTCGATGTGTTCTCAACGACTAGCTCTTCTGGCTGGCAGATGAATTTCAATGATTCATTGCGGCGCATCGCTCCTGGCAGAAGTCCTGTTTCTAGTAAAATCTGAAATCCGTTACAAACGCCAAGAACCGGTTTTCCTTCACGTGCTGCTTTAACCACTTCTGTCATCACGTTCGAGAATTGTGCGATAGCACCAGAGCGGAGGTAATCTCCATAAGAGAAACCACCAGGCAATAAAATACCGTCAAATTGATTTAAGTTCGTTGCATCGTGCCAGACGTACTCAACTTCAGCGCCGAGCTCATCTTTTACAGCATGATACATGTCAGTGTCACAGTTTGATCCTGGAAAAACGATTACAGCAAACTTCACTGTGCGACAACCTCCTCCACCTCGTAGCGGTAGTCTTCAATCACAGGATTCGATAAAAGTTTCGAGCACATGTTCACGATTTTCTCATCAAGATCATAATCGCCTTTTTGAAGCGTTAACTCTAGATACTTACCAATACGTACATCTTCAACCTCTGACTGTCCCATTTTGTGAAGCGAGCTCATTACTGCCTTACCTTGTGGATCTAATACACTCTCTCTTAATGTTACATACACCTTTACTTTGTACATGATAGGCCTCCTAGACGTTGTAGTATTTTTTCATAAGCATCTGTTAAACTTCCTAATCCCCGGCGAAATACATCTTTATCAAGTTTCTCGTTCGTTTCTGCATCCCATAAACGGCATGTATCAGGAGAAATTTCGTCAGCGAGCATAAGGTTACCGTTAGCATCTGTTCCGAACTCTAGCTTAAAGTCGACGAGCTTTACGTTCTTTTGAACAAAATAAGAAGTGAGCACTTCGTTGATCTGAATCGCTTGTTCTAAAATCTGGCTGAGTTGCTCTCGCGTTGCCAAGTTCATGATGTCGATATGCTCTTCCGTAATAAGCGGATCGCCGAGGTCATCGTTTTTATAATAAAATTCGACGATCGTGCGTGGAAGAATCTGACCTTCAGGAATTCCCGTACGCTTTGATAAAGAACCAGCCGCGATGTTGCGGACAACCACCTCTAAGGGGATGATGGTCACCTTCTTCACGAGTTGTTCGGTTTCGGATACTCGTTTTACGAAGTGGGAGTGAATTCCCTTCTCTTTGAGCAGTTCAAAAAGGATAGATGAGATCTCGTTGTTCAGTCTTCCTTTTCCTGCGATCTCGGCTTTTTTCTCGCCGTTGAACGCTGTTGCTGAATCTTTGTAGCTTACCCAGACGACTTCTTCGTCTGTTGTGCGGTAGATGCGTTTTGCTTTTCCTTCGTATAGCTGCTCTAACTTCTCCATCCTGACCCCTCCGTTATATGAAGATTTCCAATATTCAATCTTTTAAAAAAGGCAAAGAGAAAGAGAGCTCAATAGATCACTCTCTTTTTAGTTGAAGTACTTCTTAAAAGCTTTTTTAGTGTGACATTGTTGTCTTTAGGGAGGTTGATTTCCGTTTCAGATACTCGCTTTCCGCGGGGCGTGCGGTGAGCCACTCGCCGCTTTGCGCCATTGAGGGTCTCACCTGCCCACTCGTCCCGCAGGAGTCTCGCATCTTACACTTCAATCAACTTCAATGAAGTCTTCTTAAACAACAATCTTAAAAGATCTTTCTAATAAAACCCTTTAAAGCCCTAATCTGTCGAAGATTGTGTCTACGTGTGACAGATGATAACTGTAGTCAAAGCATTCAGAGATTTCTTCAGGTGTTAATTTTTCAGTAATTTTTTGTTCAGCTTCTACTAATGTTCTGAACTGTACGCCTTCTTCCCATGCTTGCATCGCTTTTGGCTGCACTGTGTCGTATGCTTCTTCACGTGCCATTCCTTTATCGATCAATTTGAGAAGTACGCGCTGTGAGTAGATTAATCCGTACGTGCGCTCCATGTTGCGTTTCATGTTCTCTGGGAACACGGTTAAGTTCTTGATGATGTTGCCAAAACGGTTCAGCATGTAGTTCAGTGCGATCGTTGCATCTGGTAAGATTACACGCTCAGCTGATGAATGAGAGATATCACGCTCATGCCATAGGGATACGTTCTCGTAGGCTGTCATCATGTAACCGCGGATCACACGAGCAAGACCTGTCATGTTTTCAGATCCGATCGGATTACGTTTATGTGGCATTGCCGATGATCCTTTTTGACCTTTTGCAAAGAACTCTTCTACTTCACGCGTTTCACTCTTTTGAAGACCGCGTACTTCTGTTGCGAACTTCTCGATGCTCGTTGCGATAAGTGCCAACGTTGACATGTAATGAGCGTGTCGGTCACGCTGCAATGTTTGTGTTGAGATCGGTGAAGCTTCTAATCCAAGCTTTTCACACACATATTTTTCAACGAATGGGTCGATGTTCGCGTACGTTCCAACGGCTCCAGAAATTTTACCGAAACGAACCGTGTCAGATGCTTGCTTGAAGCGCACCACGTTACGTTTCATCTCTTCGTACCAAAGAGCAAGCTTCAATCCGAACGTTGTCGGCTCAGCATGTACACCGTGTGTACGACCCATCATCACGGTATATTTATGTTCTTTTGCTTTTTCAGCAAGAATCTCAACGAAACGATCTAGATCTTTCGCTAAGATGTCGTTTGCTTGTTTTAGAAGATACGATAGAGCTGTATCTACAACATCTGTTGAAGTTAGTCCGTAATGAACCCATTTGCGCTCTTCACCAAGTGTTTCAGATACCGCTCGCGTAAACGCAACAACATCATGGCGTGTTTCTTCTTCGATCTCTAGGATTCGGTTAATATCGAAAGACGCGTTTTCGCGAAGCTTCTTCACGTCTTCTTTCGGAATATCTCCTAGTTCTGCCCAAGCTTCACAAGCTAAGATCTCTACTTCAAGCCACGCTTGATATTTGTTTTCGTCCGTCCAGATCGCTCCCATTTCAGGGCGTGTATAGCGTTCAATCATTGTGTTACCTCCGTTTTGTTATCACTTAAAAATAGTGCGGACACTTTTTCTGCTTTTTCTAGTGCCTGTTCAATCGTATCACCTAAAACCGTGATATGCCCCATCTTTCGTTTCGCTTTCGCTTCTTTCTTTCCGTACAGATGAAGTTTCGCTTCTCCTAAATTTCCTATCTCGCGTAACACAGTCTCATGATGTTCACCTAAAATGTTGATCATCACGGCTGGTTTTATTAATTCTGTATTGCCAAGCGGCCAGTTGCATACTGCGCGTACATGCTGATCGAACTGTGAAGTCTCACACGCCTCGATCGTGTAATGTCCGGAGTTATGCGGACGTGGCGCCAGTTCGTTCACATAGATCGTACCGTCTTTTGCGACGAACATCTCTACGGCAAGCGTACCAACAAGCTCTAATTCCGTTGCGATTGACCCCGCTAGGAGCTTTGCTTGATCCGCTGTTTTGTTCGTGATGCGTGCTGGCGCGATCGTTTGATGCAGGATATTCTCTTTGTGTATATTCTCTGCGATCGGAAACAATTTAACCTCACCGCTCACACTTCTCGTTACGATTACGGATATTTCTTTTTCAAAAGGAACCCAAGCTTCCAGCACACAATCTGTCTCTTTTTCTAATAGTGTTGCTGCAATCTCAAGATCACTTTCATGTTTGATTACAAACTGCCCTTTTCCGTCGTAACCGCCTCTGCACGTTTTTAATACAGAAGGGTAACCCAATTCTTCCACCGCACGTTGGAGTGAACGAAGATCGGTCACAGGGCGGTACGGAGCTACAGGGACACTTGCTTTTTGAAGCGTTTCTTTCTCTTTTAAACGGTGCTGAGTGACAGAGAGAAGACGGCTTCCCTGTGGTAAGTTTCCGTTCTCTTCTAACCAGTTCGCACTCTCTGCATCTATGTTTTCAAACTCGTATGTGACGACATCGCTTTGTTCTGCAAGCTTCTTGATGCCTTCTCGGTCGTCATAAGCTGTTGTGATCTGTTGATCCGCAACTTGCCCGCATGGTGAATTCTCACCTGGCTCTAAAACAACAACGTTCAATCCCATCTCACGAGCGCTCAACGCCATCATGCGGCCAAGCTGACCTCCGCCAAGTATACCAAGTGTTTGTTGTGGTTTTATCGTCTTAAACAAGAAGCTCACTACTTTCGATCGCCAGTTGTTGTGCTGTAGCACGGCGTTGTTTTAAACGTTGTTTGACTCCTTCATCATGTACGGCTACCATCTGTGCGGCTAAGAGCCCAGCATTCGCTGCACCAGCCTTCCCGATCGCAACTGTCGCGACAGGAACACCCTTTGGCATCTGAACGATGGATAACAGTGAATCCATGCCGTTAAGCGCTTTGGATTGAACCGGAACACCGATTACAGGCAGGATCGTTTTTGCTGCGACCATACCTGGCAAGTGAGCTGCTCCGCCTGCTCCAGCAATGATCACTTCAATTCCTCTATGCTCTGCTTCTTCTGCGTATTGAAACATGAGATCCGGTGTACGGTGTGCCGAAACCACCTTCTTCTCGTAAGCTACTTCTAGTTCATCTAATAGGTCACACGCTTCTTTCATTGTTTCCCAATCTGAAACACTTCCCATGATCACGCCAACTTTAGCCATGGTAGCCTCCTTATTGTCAGAAAATATAAAAAAGTCCAGTTGGTATGCTTCTCCCTAATATGAGAGAAAGCAGCCAACTGGACATACGTATCCGATAAAAATAGACAGAAAGATGCTTTCCCTCATAGTCTGATGAAATAACGGTCATCAGGTAGAGACTTACGGGCCATATCCCCGAAATTATATGAGGGCTTTATTCTTCTGGTTTTATTGTAGCAATGATTGTTTTGTTTTGTCAACAAAAATCGAACATTAAGTTGTATATTACATTTAATGTTCGTGTTTTGGTCATTATTGAAGGAGTTTGCCTTCAAATACAATTCGTTGTTCCTTTACTTCTGGTTCCATTCTGCCGTTGCGTTTCACTTCATGGAAAACGGGCTCTTCCATACGTCGTACCGGTGTATAGCCCTCATCGGCCATACGATCCAGACAATCCGAGATCGTTTCTCCTACTTCAACAGCAAACTTCTTTTTAGAAGGTTTCTTCTCCATCTGTTACCTCCTGATACCCTTAACCCAAAATCCACCATGAAACGCTTTTGGTTCATGTGAAATAATAAACGCCTTCGGATCTAAATCCTTTACCGTATTATATAGGTTCATTTCTGATTTACGTGATGTTAAGATTTCCATCATCAAACGCTGTCCTTCACGACCTTCTGCAAGCCAGTTTGTAACACCATAGCCTTTGTTGCGAAGCTCGTTCGGCAAACCGCCTTCGAGATTTGTCGTAATTACGTTAACAGTAGTATATCCAAGTGCAAGCTTTTCTTCAATCTTCATTCCTACTAAAACACCAATTCCATAACCAACCGCATATGCAATTAAGTTTTGAATCTCATTTAAGTTATCAAGAACAAGCCCGAGGCCGACCACATAGATAATAACCTCGAACACACTAATAAAGGCAGCCAAGTACCTTTGTCCTTTCAACGTCAGGATCATCCTGATCGTAAAAAACGATACATATACAATATTGATCAATAAAATGATCCCAACCATGACGAACGCATTATCTAACATGATGGCAAGCCTCCCAAGGTGAAAAATACTTCGTTAAGGATAACACTTTTTGGACAAGTTGGAAACTGGAGAATTGATGCAAAAACAGTTGTAGATTTTAGAGGAGTTTAGTAGGAAGTTTGGCGGATGCTTGGCGGATGCCAAAGTTTCCTTTTTGGGTTTGGGGTTTGAATACGAGGCTCGGCGTAATGCCGAGCTTCCTTTATAAATTGAATTAAAGCTTGGCAGATGCCAAGTTTCCTTTTTAGATGGTTTTAAGCTCCGGGTTAGAGGTGGGAATTTGGTGAAGACTTATAAATATTTTTGAGGACTTATAAACTTTGGTGAAGACTTATAAAATTTTTTGAAGACTTATAAATTCATTTGAGGACTTATAAATATGAAGGCAAGTAAGTTAGACCTTTCTTCTTTCATAAAAACTCTTTATTTATATCCCGAATGTACTGTTTTCAACTTTCAAATGATTCCAAAGTTTATATTTCTAGCTATTTAATAATAAAAGGGTAAAGAAAAGCAGCCTTTTTAATACAAAAAAAGATGGAACGAACATAAAGTTCGTCCCACCTTCTTTGCCTAGCAACGTCCTACTCTAACAGGGGGAAACCCCCAACTACCATCGGCGCTAAAGAGCTTAACTTCCGTGTTCGGTATGGGAACGGGTGTGACCTCTTTGCCATCATCACTAGACCTAACCATGACTTTCACCATGATCTATTAAATTAGAGAGTATGTTCTCTCAAAACTAGATACGACGTTTCCAAACGTTATGCTTTTTAAGGATAAGCCCTCGACCGATTAGTATCTGTCAGCTCCACGTGTCACCACGCTTCCACACCAGACCTATCAACCTCATCATCTCTAAGGGGTCTTACTCACTTGCGTGATGGGAAATCTCATCTTGAGGGGGGCTTCATGCTTAGATGCTTTCAGCACTTATCCCGTCCACACGTAGCTACCCAGCTA